>NZ_JAJUJR010000002.1 GCF_029265225.1 Sedimentibacter sp. | reverse complement strand
GCTTGACGTTGTTGCATCTCTTGGAAGCAAAAGGGCCGAAGAAATTCTTGACATGTACTACCAGCCCAAAACCAAGTGGGACAAATACGAATACAACTTGAATCTGCTTCGTGATAAACAGGAAGGATTTACAGTTGATGACTGGCAGAAGGATTTATACAAGGGGTGGCTCAGGGCTGTAAAAGCATCTGCTGCAAATTTTGAAAACACTGATGGAATGCCGAGGTTCATGAGAAGTGAAAAGTGGACTGACAAGAACATCCACACTGCCCTTGGAAGCTATGCGGAGCTTAAGCATGACACGATTTTGTACATGAAGCAGGCAGCTGCAGAAATGGGAGGAGGACCTGACTTTACCATTCCTTACAATTATGTGGAGCCTAATGCAGAAGTGTACGCAAATCTAAAATGGCTTGCGGAATATACCAAGGAACATCTGAGAATCAGGGGCATGTTAAATGAGCCTTCAGCCAATGTTCTTGACAGCATGATACAAATGCAGGATGTTCTCATGAACGTTTCTGTAAAGGAACTTACAAATCAGGACATTACACCGGAAGAAAATGAAATGCTGTTTTCATACGGCGGAAGAATAGACAGCATGGTCCAGCTCATAAACATGATGATGTGGGAAGAAAACATTGATACAGGAAATGACTATACTTCAGCTCTTGTGGCAGATATTGCAACAATAGCTCCAAATACATATTATCCGGCGTCAACTTATCTTGAAGTAGGAAACGGACTGCCTCTTGAAATTTATGTGGTATGCCATACAAACAATAAGACGTTTCTTGCAAGAGGTGCACTTTTTAATTACTATGAATTTTTGTCCCATGAAAGGCTTACAGATTTAAAATGGCATGACATGATTGGAGTGAAAAGGGTTGTTATGGCTTTAAATTCTGCAACCGGCCAGTATGAAGAAAAAGATGTCTCTGATGACGTAATTCAATCACTTACTGAAAATTCAGATTACTATGAAATCATTGAAATAGAAGAGCCTGATCAACCTGTGGTTTCTAAGCCTGAATGGACAAATTCGTTTGTTTCTGCGGAAAGCAACAATGTTACAATTAAAGAGGATATGGAGCTTGACTGGTCAAAATGACAAAGAAACTCACAATTTTAATATTTTTAATCCTTCCGGCTGTCTGGTTTTTAACAAGGCAGCCTGAGTTATGCATTGAAAATGAAGGAGGAACATATAATTTATTTGATATCGGCGGTTATATATATTCAAGAAACAATTTTGAAGTTGAGAAAATAATTGCTGAAAGACTGTTTGATTACATAATTTATGACCTGGACAGCGACGGAAATGAGGAAATTATTGCACTGACCAGGACAAAAGGCTCAGGTTCATGGGGAAGTGAGGCAGTTTTTTATGACATAAAAATTTCATCAGAAAAAATTATTGCCGAGGAAATTTACAGACAGGATTTTTCTGATATAAAGCCATGGAGAATTGATGCATGCAATATTGACAATGACCCTAATGCTGACATATTCATAGGAGTTGAAAAAGACACAAGGTTTTACAGCGATGTTAGCAGAAGACCGTTTTTTTATACATGGGACGGCGAAAAGCTGAACAAGAAATGGCTTGGTTCGTTTTTCAGTTCATGGAATTTAAAAGACATAACATTTGGAGATTATTTCGGACTTGGTTTTGACGTGGCAGCAGTGCTTGAGGAAAATGAAAATGGACAGCGCAGAATAAGTTTTTATAATTTTGTGGGCTTTGGCTTTGAAAACATTAAAACAATCAGCAAATATAAAAATATAAAAGCCATAACAACCATTAAAGAAAACAACATTGATTATTTAAAAATTGATTTTACAGGATTTAAAACCAGCATGAATTTGAATTATAATTAGGAGATGGAAATGAAAAAAATATTTACACGAAAAAGAATTGTGATTTTACTTGTCGCAGCAGCTGCAGGAATTGTGATATTCAACATTGCAAACAATTCAAAGGCAGAAGATGTTTTTGCTGCAAATGTTGCACCATTGGAGAAAAAGACAATTGAACAGATAATATCTGTTAAGGCTCCATTGGAAGGAATAGAAAAGGCGGATGTTGTTTCTGCACTGAACTATGAAATTATTGACATAATGGTTAAAGAAGGAGACATTGTCAAGAAGGACCAGGTTCTGGCAGTTCTTGACGGAGAAGAACTTGAAAAACAAATAATGGCTGAAGAAAATCAAATAGAGCTTACATATCTTCAGCAGCAGGAAAAACTAAAATCACTGCAGCTTGAGTACGACAAGGCCGTTCTTGAACTGAAAAATACGGAAGAAAGCTATGCAAGCAACAAGGAGCTTTTTGAAAATGATATAATAACAGAGGAAAACTTCAAAAAAATAGAAACAAGTCTTGCTGAGGCAAGAAAAAATTTGGAAGGGTACAATGCAGTAAACGGCAAGGTAGCTTTAAGCAGTGCCGAAGAAAAACAACTAGAAATACAAAGGCAGGAGCTTGAACAAAAAAAAGAGGAACTAGAAAAAATATATATTAAGAGTCCCATTGACGGAACAGTCACAAGAGTCAATGTAAACATAGGAAGATATGCAAAGGACACAGAAGATGAAAAGGCAATGTTTGTTGTGGAGAATCTTGACAGCCTTCAAATGAAGGTTTCAGTCAGTGAATTTGACATAGGAAAGATCAAGAACGGTCAGAGTGTTCAAATTTATTCAGATATTCTTGGAAACGAATTTGCTGAAGGAACAGTTGCAAGAATTTCACCAACAGCTGAGCAAAAGGACAGCAATGACATGGAAAGAGTCATACCGGTTCTCATTGATGTTGTTAAAAAGCCGGACAGCCTCATAGCAGGAGTAATTGCATCTGCAAAAATCAATGTTGACAAGTCGGAAAATGTGTTTGCAGTTCCAGCCGGAGCAATTCTGCAGGATGAAAATGAAAAATATAAAATTTTTGTTCTGACCGGCGACAACACCGTAAAATCCGTTGCAGTTGAAATAGGTCTTGAAACAGACCTGGAGACTGAAATATCCGGAGAAGGACTTGAAGAAGGAATGAATGTGGTTGTGAATCCAGACTACACATTGACAGATGGCATGGCAGCAATACTTAATGACGTAAATAAAGAAAAAGAATAGGTATGTTATGGAAAAGTTAATCAGTATTGTTAATTTAAATAAAATATATAAGACAGGCTCTGTTGAAGTGCATGCCTTGAAAAATGTTAACCTTGAAATAGAAAAGGGAGACTTCATTGCCATAATGGGACATTCAGGCTCAGGAAAATCAACGCTCATGAATATTTTAGGCTGCCTTGACAGACCATCATCAGGTAAATATTATCTTGACGGGCTTGAAATAGAAAAACAAAATACAGATGAGCTTTCTCTCATAAGAAACAAAAAAATCGGCTTTGTTTTCCAGGCATTCAATCTCATACCGCGAACCAACGTCTTAAGAAATGTTGAACTTCCCATGATTTATGCAAAAATGAAATCCTCAGCAAGGCACGAAAGAGCACTGGAACTTCTTGAGAAGGTTGGTCTTGGAGACAGGATAAACCACCTTCCTAATGAACTTTCAGGAGGGCAGAAACAGAGGGCTGCCATAGCAAGAGCCCTGGCAAACAATCCTCCCATAATCCTTGCCGATGAACCAACGGGTAACCTGGATACACAGTCTTCCGAAGAGATTATAAGCATTTTCAAGGAACTGAACAAGGAAGGAAACACCATAATACTTGTAACTCACGAACCTGATATTGCGGAACACGCAAAAAGGGTTATAATGTTCAAAGACGGAGAAATTGTAAAAGACAGCAGGAAGGAAGGTGAATGTGATGTGGCTGGAAAACATTAAAATAGCATTCCGGTCGATTCTCTCGAATAAAATGCGCTCCCTTCTTACAATGCTTGGCATAATAATAGGAATCAGCTCAGTAATTGCAATAGTGTCAATAGGGGACAGCATGAAAGGAGTTATGGATGACATATACAAGGGAATAGGCAAAAACAGAGCCGTCCTTTATGTGGGCAACATTGACGACTTCAGGTCGACGGATTTTTTCTACATTGACGACATTGAACTGCTAAAGGAAAGGTTTGGGGACAAAATTGAATATTTAGGCCCCAATGAAAGCTTAAGGAGCGATGTAACAATTAAAAAGAAGACTGTGAAACTGCGAATGGCATGTGTCGATGGGGGATATGACAATGTTCAGGAAATCAAGATGCTTTATGGCAGAATGATCAACAAAAACGACGTTGACAGGAAGGCTGGAGTAATTGTCCTTGAGCAAAATGCTGCAGTGAAGATGTTTGGAAGGGAAAATGCAACAGGAATGACAGTGCGGGTTAAAATTGACAACAGCATGGAAGACCTTCTGGTGGTTGGAGTTTACAAGGATGAAAAATCACCTGTTCTGGCTCTTCTTGAGGGACAGGATGAATATGAGGACAGCTTTATACCATATACAAAGGCTTTTTCGTCCAGCTACGGTTTTTACAGCCTTGATGTGTTTATTGCTGAAAAATATTCTGTGGAGCCGGTTGGGGATGAAATGCTTGGCTACATTGCAAACTTGAAAAACAGAAATCCTGACAACTACACTTTTTACACCGTTGAGGAAGACCAGGCACAGGTTGACAGCATATTAGGAGGATTGTCCATAGCAGTTGCCTGCATAGCTGCCATATCCCTTCTTGTGGGAGGAATAGGAATAATGAACATAATGCTTGTTTCTGTTACTGAAAGAACAAGGGAAATAGGAATAAAAAAAGCTCTTGGAGCCAGGACAAAAGACGTCCTCTTTCAGTTTTTAATTGAATCTGCAACTCTTTCTGCCATAGGAGGCATTGCAGGAACAGCATTTGGAATTGGTCTTGTAATGATAGGAGGGGCTTTTATTTCCATTCCCATAGTAGTAAATCCCGTATCAGTGGTTGCAGCAGTTGTATTTGCCATGGTAATCGGTATATTTTTTGGTTACTATCCCGCCAGGAAGGCTGCCAAGGCAGACCCCATAGAAGCACTTAGGTACGAATAATAATAAAGGAGAATTATATGCTTAAAAAATTAACTGATAAAATTTATTACCTGCCTTTCAATGAAGAAACGGACAGACCTATTTTGGGTTATATTAAAGGAGAAAAATATTCTCTGATGGTGGATGCCGGAAATTCAAAAAAACATGTTGATTTATTCATGGAGGAAATTAAGAAAGAAGGTCTAAAATATCCTGATTTCGTTGTCATAACCCATTCACACTGGGATCACACATATGGCATGATGTATGTTGACGCACCAACCATTGCCTGCAGAAGAACAAATGAGTATCTTGAAATTATGAGCAGGTGGCAGTGGTCTGACAAGGCAATGGAAAAAAGACTTCAGTCCGGAGAAGACATAGAATTTTGCGATACAATGATACGCAGAGAATATCCGGACAGAAAAGAAATACACGTTACAACTGCTGACATTGTGTTTGAAGAAAATTTGAACATAGATCTGGGAGGCATTCATGCGCAAGCTATGAAGCTTGACAGCTCTCATGCCGATGACTGTGTTGTAGTATTTATTCCGGAGGAAAAAACAATATTCATAGGAGACATAATAAGTGAGGATTTTCATCACGGTAAACCTGTTTACTACAAGGATAAGCTTGTAAAACTTACAGAAAAGTTCAAGGAACTTGAATTTGAAACTGCATTGTTTGGCCACATGGAACCTTTTGAAAAAAAGGAACTCATAAGCTGGCTGAATGAAGTTCAGATAGAAATAGTTGAGTAAAAAGGACTAAGTCCTTTTTTATTTGTTACAATTTATTAAAATTTGAATTGTTAGAAATTGGGTAAAAATATACCCATAGTTGTAAAATTTTTTAATAATTATTGAAAGGAAAAATTTAATGGCTCTTATTGGCAAAATTGAAAAAAAGAAAGGCACAACTGCAACCATATACATTAAAAAAGTGCTTCCATGCGGTGATAACTGCAGAAATTGTACCGCCGGATGCAAACACTATTCCGCAAGGATAGAAAAGGAAGTTGAAGACAATATTAAGGAAGGAGATTACGTTGAAATACGAGCTCAAGGCGAAGTGACTGCAAAAAGCAGCGCCATGCTTTATGCCCTGTCCGCAATTCTTGTCATATGTTCCGTAATTATTGTACAGATGCTGCCGGGAATAAAAAACAAAGAAAGTATTTCTGCGCTTGCTGTCATTGTCTCCATCATAGCTGCTCAGCTTGTTTTAAAATTGATTGATAAACAGAAAATGAAAAAAAATTCAGAACTTTTTCAAGTTGGAAAACGAATTGACAATAAATAAACTGCATTTTCAATAGTCAGATGCTAAGTATAAGAATTCATTTGGGGAATAAAAATATAATTATACAAAAATATGATAAAATATTTGACATTGACTCCGAAAAGTGATACCATACGTTTATCGTAAAAATTACATTCTTTGGAGGAAAAAAATGAAAAAGGTATTATCGTTATTATTGATCATGACAATGATTTTTGCATTAACTACAGGCTGCAGTTCAAAGACAGATGAACAACCAGCAGAAAATACAACAAATCAGGATACAGCTGCACAGGCAGAAAAAGAGGAAGACAACACTTTGGTAATGTACACAAATGCGGAATTCCCGCCATTTGAATATTTTGAAGGCGAAAAAATAGTAGGTGTTGACGTTGACATTGCAAATGAAATTGCAAAAGACATGGGAAAAGAACTAGTTGTTGAACACATAGACTTTTCAAGCATAATTCCGGCAGTTTTAAATGACAAAGCTGACTTTGGAGCAGCTGGAATGACAATCACTGCTGAAAGACAGGAGCAGGTTGATTTTTCAATCAGTTATGTTGAATCAATTCAGCACATCATCTCTAAAAAAGACGCTGAAATACTGGACATGGAAGGTTTAAAAGGAAAGAAAATAGGCGTCCAGCTTGGTACAACAGGTGACCTTGCCATATCAGATGCTGTTAATCTTCCGGAAGGGGATTTGTATAACTCAGGTGCTGAAGTGAAAACATACAAAAATGCACTTGAAGCTTCCCAGGACCTTTTGGCAGGAAGAATTGACGCAGTGGTAATAGACAAGCTGCCAGCTGAAGAAATTGTAAATGGCAACGAAGGTCTTAAGACGGTAGTATTCGGTGACATAAGCGAAGCTTACGGCATATGTGTCAAAAAAGGAAACGAGGAACTGTTAAACTCAATAAACTCAACACTTCAGAGATTGCTTGACGAAGGCAAGATCGCAGAGTTCATAGAAAATCATTCAAAATAATAGATGCTTAAAGGCGATAATTTGTTATTATCGCTTTTTTTTTCCACAGGAGGCACCATGACAAAACTAGAAAATTTTATAAACAGCTTTAATAAAACATTTATAGTCGAAGGAAGATACAAGTTATTTGCTTCAGGTATATCCAACACTGTTTTTATTGCTTTTTTTGCAACATTGATGGGAATAGCAATAGGAATTTTTATTGCTTTGGTAAAAACAAATGCAAAAGACAACAGGAAGCTTTTTATTCTTGATAAAATATGCAGTCTTTATGTTACTGTCATAAGGGGAACACCGGTTGTAGTCCAGCTGCTTATTATGTACTATGTAATTTTCGTAAACATTGACAACAGCATATTGGTTGCGATACTCACATTCGGCATCAACTCAGGGGCTTATGTTTCTGAAATTGCCAGGGCGGGAATAGATTCAGTGGACAAAGGTCAGATAGAAGCAGGCATGTCCCTGGGACTGGACAGAAAAAAGACAATGATTTACATCATATTTCCACAGGCATTGAAAAACATTCTGCCTGCCCTGGGAAACGAGTTCATTGCACTGCTTAAGGAAACTTCGGTAGCAGGATATGTTCCCATCATAGATCTTACAAAGGCAGGAGACATAGTGAGAAGCAGGACATGGGAGCCGTTTTTTCCGCTGTATTCAGTTGCATTGTTTTATCTTGTAATGGTAGTAGGACTTACTGCAGTTCAGAAAAGGCTTGAAAGGAGGCTGTCTGAAAGTGATAGAAATTAAAAATATAAAAAAAAGCTTCGGTAAAAATGAAGTTTTAAAAAACATAAACACTGAAATCAAAAAAGGTGACAAGGTCGTAATAATAGGTCCTTCAGGCTCCGGGAAAAGCACGCTTTTAAGATGCATGAACCTTCTCGAAACCCCCACATCAGGCAGCATTATTTTTCAGGGAGACAACATCACAGATAAAAAGAGCGATATTAACAGAATAAGGCAGAGAATGGGAATGGTTTTTCAACACTTCAATTTGTTTCCTCACCTGACAGTAATGGAAAACATAACGCTGGCGCCTGTAAAGTTAAATCTTCAGACTAAGGAAGAAGCAGAAGAAAATGCGTTGAAACTGCTTGAAAGAATTGGGCTAGGTGACAAGAAAGACGAATATCCTTCAATGCTTTCCGGCGGTCAGAAGCAAAGAATTGCAATAGTGCGCTCACTGGCCATGAAACCTGAAATAATGCTGTTTGATGAGCCTACATCGGCTCTTGATCCGGAGATGATAGGAGAGGTTTTAAAGCTCATGAAAGACCTTGCAGAAGACGGTATGACAATGGTTGTTGTTACTCATGAGATGGGTTTTGCTAAAAGTGTGGCAAACAGAATTTTATTCATGGATGAAGGGCAGATTCTTGAAGAAAACAACCCGCAGGATTTCTTTTCAAATCCTGTCCATGAAAGGTCAAAGGAATTTCTTTCTAAAATATTGTACAACATTTAATTAAAAAGGAGACTTGCGTCTCCTTTTTGTTATGTTTATTTTTTTGTAACAAGCTGCAATGCTACTGGTATAGATTTTTCTACTGTTTCGCCTTTTAATAATTTAATTGCTGTGTCAACTCCCAATGATCCTATTTCTTTTGGAAGCTGTTCAACTGTTGCAGCCATTTCGCCGCTTTCAACAGCAGCTTTAGCATCGTCAGTTGCATCAAATCCAACTACTATTATTTCTCTTCCTGAAGCCTTTATAGCTTCAAGTGCTCCTAAAGCCATTTCATCATTGTGTGCAAATACAGCATCTATTTCAGGCTGAGCCTGAAGAATATTTTCCATAACTGTCAAACCTTCTGCTCTGTCGAAGTTAGCAGTTTGTTTAGCAACAACTTTTATGTCGCTTTCAGCTATTGCAGCGTTGAAGCCTTCGCCTCTTTCTCTTGCTGCAGATGCTCCGGGTACTCCTTCAAGTTCAACAACATTTCCTTTTCCGCCTAATAATTCTACTATGTATTCTCCGGCAAGTTTTCCGCCAGCTACGTTGTCAGAAGCAATGTGAGATACAACTTCTCCGCCGTTAGCGCTTCTGTCAAGAGTTATAACAGGTATTCCTGCCTTGTTGGCAGCTTCAACTGCACTCTTTACAGCATCTGAATCTGTAGGGTTAATGAGGATTAAATCAACGCCTTGATTGATTAAATCTTCCACATTTGACATTTCTGTTGCTGAGTCATCCTGTGAATCCAAAGTTACAAGAGTTGCACCAAGCTCTTCAGCTTTAGCTTTTGCTCCTGCTTCAAGGTCAACAAAGAACGGGTTGTTCAAAGTTGAAATTGCAAGACCGATTGTTTTTGCTTCTTCAGCTGGCTGCTGATTTTCTGCAGGCTTTTCAGGTGCAGGTTGTTCCTGTGTGTTAGCGCATCCAACAAATAATGACATTATCATTATTGATGCTACTATAAGACTTAATAATTTTTTCATGATACTCCTCCATATAATATTTTTTTTATTACCTTGATGATTTTTGTTTTCTATCTAATAAAACGGCAATCAGTATTACAATACCTTTTGCAACGTCTTGATAGTAAGATGATACTTTCATGAGGTTGAGCGCGTTGTTAAGAACACCTATTATCAGTGCTCCTATTGCTGTTCCTCCAATGGTTCCTATGCCTCCGGCCATGCTTGTTCCTCCGAGAACAACCGCAGCAATGGCATCAAGTTCATAACCGGCACCTGCAGTTGGCTGAGCAGAACCAAGCCTTGCCGTAAGAAGTATTCCTGCAAGAGCTGCCATCATGCCGGAAACTGCATATACAAAACGCTTCACACGTGCTGTCTTAATGCCTGAATACATTGTAGCTTCCTCGTTTGATCCTGTAGCGTAAATATATCTTCCTATGCGTGTATGGTTTAAAATGTAGTAAGCAACAATGAAAACCAATAACATGATGTATACCGGAATGGGTATGGGGCCTAAAAACCCTGTTCCTATTTCTGAAAAGTGTTCAGAAGCTGCGGTGTTACCTGTGCTAATAGGGCGGCCCTGGGTGAATACAAGTATGGCTCCTCTTAACAGTGTAACAGTTCCCAAAGTGGCAATGAAAGGCTGAAGCCCTCCTGCCGTGATCAACGTTCCGTTAAAATAACCTATGGCTGTTCCCAGCACCAGGACTGTCAGGACTGCAAGCACAACATTTGTTCCTGAAGAAACCATTGTAGCTGCTATGGCTCCGCATAGCCCGAGAACAGAACCGACAGACAAGTCAATACCTCCTATTAAGATGGCGAATGTCATTCCAGTTGCAATTACAGCATTGATGGATGTCTGTCTCAATACAGTCAATATGTTGCTCCAGGAAAGAAATCTGGGGTTTAAAAGTGCTATTGCCACAGAGGCTGCTATGAGCACAATCAGCGGCTTGTTTTTAAGTATCTTTTTTACATTGTTCATCTAAATCACATCCTTTCCTACTGCAAGAGTCATTATGCTTTCCTGTGTTGCTTCATCTCTGTTAAGAAAACCCGAAACGCGGCCTTCGTGCATTACCATTATTCTGTCCGAAATTCCCAGCACTTCAGGAATGTCCGAAGAAACCATTATGATACTCATGCCTTCAGATTTAAACTTGTTGATGAGGTCATAAATTTCTTTTTTTGCTCCAACGTCAACGCCTCTTGTGGGTTCATCCAAAATAAGTATTTTAGGGTTTGTCATAAGACTTTTTGCTATAGATACTTTCTGCTGGTTGCCGCCGCTTAAGAACCTCAGCTGTTGCTTTGTTCCTGAAGTTTTAATTGACATTTTTTCAATATATTCTTTTGATGAAATTTCTTCTTTGCCCTTGCTGATAAATCCAAGAGGGCCCTTGAAAAGCTCAAGGGAAGAAAGTGTTATATTTTCACGTACGTTCATTCCCGTTATGATGCCGTTGGCTTTCCTGTCTTCTGTAACATAGGCAATTCCATAGCGGAGCGAGTCCAATGGAGAATTTATTTTTACTTTTTCTCCGTTTAAGTAAACGGAACCTTTCGCAGGATAAATGCCGTAAATGCTTCGCATAAGCTCTGTTCTTTCAGAACCCATGAGACCTGCAACTCCAAGAGTTTCACCTCTTTTAAGAGAAAATGAAACTTCCTTCACAAACTGATTGGACAAATTTTCTACTTTGAGTATTTCCTCACCTGGTTCAGATTCGATTCTTGGGTATTGCTCACTTAATTTTCTTCCTACCATCATTTCTATGATTTTATCTTCATCAAGACTTTCAATGGATTTTTCACCGATTAGCTCACCGTCCCTTAAAACAGTTACGTCATCGCATATTTCAAAAATTTCATGAAGCCTGTGGGAAATGTATACTATACTTTTTCCGCTTTCTTTCAAATCTTTTATAACATCAAAAAGCTTGTCGGTTTCAGCAGGAGTGAGTGCTCCTGTTGGTTCATCCATTATGATTACTTTGGCGTCAATGGAAAGTGCCTTTGCTATTTCTACAAGCTGCTGCTTTCCAACACTTATGTTTTTGACAAGTTCTCTTGGATCTTCCTTCAGGCCAAGCTTGCCAAGCCAGTATCCGGCATCCT
The DNA here is from genome assembly GCF_029265225.1 of Sedimentibacter sp. Lineage (GTDB taxonomy): Bacteria > Bacillota > Clostridia > Tissierellales > Sedimentibacteraceae > Sedimentibacter. The sequence continues at coordinate 23,590 of NZ_JAJUJR010000002.1, read as the reverse complement.
CGTGGAGCTTATTCCACATTATTCTGCCTGATGAAACAGGCTCTCTTCCTAAGAAAATATTCTCTCCAATGGAAAGGTCTTTTACAAGGTTGAGTTCCTGATGAATTATTGCTATTCCCTTTGATTGTGATGCTCTGGTGTCGGGAAAATTTACTGATTCATTGTCCAGGAATATTTCACCCTGGGTTTTTAAATAAACGCCTGTGAGTATTTTCATGAGCGTTGATTTGCCTGCTCCGTTTTCACCCACAAGGGCCATTACGCTGCCTTTATATATGTTAAGGCTTACATCCTTTAAAACCTTTACTCCTGAAAAATCCTTGCTTATATGCTGCATGGATACTACAATTTCTTTCACTAGATCACCGCCTGGTTAATTTACTAAAATGTTACGCCAGAAACAAGGATGATGTTGGCAAAGGGTTTATATTCTCCTGTGCGTATTACAGCTTTTGAATTTCTTGTTCTTTCTTTGAACACTTCGTGAGGAACATACTCCACATCTATTTTCTTGTTTTCTTCTGTTTCAGTCAGATTTATTATTTCCATTATATTTTTAAGAATATCCGGACTTTTATCCATTATTTCTTCAGCCAGTATTATTTTTTCAACTGACAGCTCTTCAAGTACAGCTTTTAATACAGGCATGAATTCAGGCAGTCCTTTTGTAACAGCCAGATCTATTCTCTGAACACCTTCCGGAACAGGGAGGCCGCAGTCACCTATGGTAAGAGTGTTGGTATGTCCCATTTTGCTGATGACATATGAAATTTCTGAATTTAATAATGTTCCTTTTTTCATGGTTTCACCTTCTTATTTATCTTTACTGAATTTCTCACAATGATTTCAGTATCAAGTGTGATTGTTTTCATTTCACCTGAATTGTTATCGCTTCCCGGAGCCTTTTTTAGCCTTTCTTCCAAAAGCTCCATTGCCTTGTAACCCATCTGGTAATTTGGCTGTCTTACAGTTGTGAGGGATGGATCAACCAGGCTTGCCATATAAATATCATCATACCCCATAACTCCGATTTCATCCGGAACGTTATATCCTTTTTCCTTGAGTTCCTTCATGGCTCCAATTGCAATAAGGTCATTGCCGCAGAATATTACATCAAAATCTTCCGGTTCATTAAGAAGTTCATTTACTCCTTTTTGTCCCCATTCAATTCTGTAGTCCCCGAATTTTACGAGCTTATCATTAAACTGGATTTCATTGTCACTGAGTGCTTTTTTATAGCCTTCAAGCCTTTCATAAGCAGTCCTTGTCTTTAATGGTCCTGAAAGATACGCAATTTTTTTGTATCCCTGCTCAATCAGGTATGAAACAGCCATATGGGCACCCTTTGAATTGTTAACAAGAACCTTTCCGCATATATTTTCTGAATCAAAGTCCCTGTCGATTAAAATTATGGGAACCTTGCATCTTTCCAATATTTCAGGCATTTTCTCGCTGCTTGATGAATGGGCTATTATTATTCCGTCAGCCATTTTTTTTGTAAGAGACTCAATATATTTCTCCTGTACTTCCAGCTTATCGTCCGTGTTGCAGAAAATTATGCTGTAGCCTGCTTCATTGGCCTTGTCTTCAGCCCCTCTTGCAATGCCAGGGAAAAAAGGATTTGTAATGTCAGGCAGCACAAGACCGATAATGTGCGTTCTTTGAGTGACAAGACTTCCTGCCATGGCGTTTGGAAGATAATTGTACTTTTTTACAACTTCAAGAACACGATTTCTTGTAGCTTCTGTAATGTTGTGATCCTTTTTGTTTATGACCATTGAAACAGTTGCTATGGATACATTGGCTTCTTTTGCTATTTCTTTTATAGTTATCTTCATGATTTTCCCTTTTACTTAAACGTTTAAGTAAATTATAAGATGAAATTTGTTAAAAGTCAATACAATTTGGAAACATTTTCGGCAAACAGTATAACATATTTGTATAGCAACGGTTGTATATGCTACAATTCATTGAAAAATAGGAATATTTTCTAAACATATACTATAGCTGATGTTTAATATGACGTAAAAATGCTGCCAAATTAATTATATATTGTTCAACATATTCAATAATGTTTCATTTGTATATGGATGAGAATATATGTTATAATTCATTACATAACCAAAATTTTTGTGGTTATGAACAAAGAAGCATGGCGGTGAAATTATGACAAAAAAAGTTTTGAGAAATCCTGAATATTTTGAAATCCTGGATGAAGATGGTCTGGTATACAAAGGCTGCAGCCAGGAATGGTATAAGAAGAAATGGCAGAAGATGGCTGGCTGCGGTCCGACGACAGCATCCAACGTTGTAATATACAGCAACAAGAATAAAACAAGCAAGAACGGCGCTTTAGATATAATGAATGAATTGTGGAATTATGTAACTCCTACTTTAAAGGGAGTGAACACAACAAAAATTTTCTATGAAGGTTTTATGAAATATGCAGATGAAATTGGAAGAAGCGCTTCATTTAAGGTATTAGACATACCAAAGGAAAAAGAAAGACGTCCTTCATATGAAACAATGTTTGATTTTATTGAATCATCTTTGGATAATGATGTTCCGCTTGCATTTTTGAATTTATGCAACGGAGAAGAAAAGTGTCTTTACAAATGGCACTGGGTAACAATAATTTCTCTTGAATATGAAGAGGATAATTGTTTGGCTGCAGTGGAGATACTCGATGAATGCATGGTTAAAAAAATAAACCTTCCTCTTTGGTATGAAACAACCACTCTTGGGGGAGGATTGGTTTCATTTTCCCTTGACTGATAATAATTAGGAGAGGCTACTACTCCCAAATAACAAAATTATTGAAATAATAACGGGCGGACACGAGGTCCGCCCCTACTGTTATCTTATAAAATTCATGCCTATTTTTTTCTCAGGTTCAGGCTTTTCTATTTTACCTTCGCCAAGTTCTATAAGCTTCATTATCCATGCCATATTTTTACCAAGTATTCTCATTATTTGAACTCCTTCATCATCCTGAAGAGCTTCACCGGGTTTTTGACCGTAAATAACGTTCCAGTAGTTGGATGTGGGCATTACCATCTCAGCATACGTGATGTAATTTATTAGCTGGTTGAATGCTGGAAGCCCGCCTGATCGTCTTACTGCAACAACTGCTGCTCCAACCTTGTTTCTGTAAAGACCTCTGTTTGCGCTGCTCACATAGGACGCTCTGTCAAGAAATGATTTCATCGTAGCGCTTATTGCTGAAAAATGAACAGGAGAACCAAGAATTATTCCGTCAGCCTCTTTCATTTTCTGAATCCATTCATTAACTTCATCATTAATGATGCATCTTTCATCTCTCGTTTTAAAGCAAGAGTTGCAAGCTGTGCAGCCAAGAATTTTTTTGTTTCCCACATGGATTATTTCTACTTCAATATTTTCCTTTTCAAGCTGCTCTGCCACGATTTTTAATGCTTCATATGTATTGCCTTCTTTTTTCGGACTTCCGTTAAATGCTACTACCTTCATAAATTCCTCCAATTATCATTTTTTCAATTATACTAAATAAATAATATTATTACAAGGAAGTAAAATAGTATTTTGTTTTTCTGTCCATGTGATATAATAATATAATCAATAATAAAGAGGGCTTTATGAAAAATTATTTCCATAACAATAAATTGAATTTTAAATATTTTTTAAATGTAATTTTAATCTGTGTCTTGTCCGTAATCCTTTCTTTCATAATGAACAGTCTAGGCATAGGGAAAGAAAACTCACTTATGGTTTTTATAGTGGGTGTTCTTACGGTAACCATATTTACAAGGGGATACATATACAGCGCCATTGCTGCTGTTCTCAGTGTTCTCCTGTTCAATTATTTTTTTACTGAGCCGTACCACAGCCTTCAGATAAGCAATTCAGATGATGTTATACTCATTGTGTTTTTTTTGATTGCTTCGCTGATTTCAAGCACAATGACTTCAAAGCTTCAGTATCAGACAGAGGTGTCAAAAAGAAATGAAAGAACTGCAAAACTCCTATATGATGTAACAAAGGGTTTTTTAAATGTCACAGGCAGGGACAACATTGTTTTGAAAGGCATTAACTTTATAAAGGATTATGTTGGTTTTGACTGCTACGTGAAGTTAGATGCCTGCGAACAGGTTTACAGCACTGAAGGACTTCCGGACTATGCAGATTCCGTTACAACAAATATAAACATAATTCCTATTAAGGGTGTAGGTAAAAAGTTGGGAGTTATGAAAATAGTTAACTGCAATGTTCCCATAACAAACGAAATTGACATGCTCATTAAGGCAATAGTCCATCAGATGGCAATAGTGCTGGACAGGGAGTTTATTTATGAGGAAAGACAAAAAATAAGAGTTGATATGGAAAGCGAACATTTGAAAAGCACTCTTCTAAGAAGCATTTCCCATGACCTGCGCACTCCGCTGACAGGAATAAAGGGAGCAGGGGAGCTTATTCTGGAAAGCTATGACAGTCTTGATCCAAAGTCCGTAAAAAAACTTGCTTCAGACATATGCGATGAATCTGCATGGCTCATAAAAACCGTTCAAAACATATTGGACATGACACGTTTTTCAGAGGGAATAATAACCCTGAACAAAGATTTTGAAGCTGTTGATGACATTGTAAACCAGGCATTGTCTCATGTTCCTTCTCTGACATCCTCAGGAAGGCTTCATGTGATTGTTCCTGAGGAAATAATTCTTGTTCCTGTTGAGGGAAAATTAATTGTGCAGGTTCTGGTCAATCTGCTAGACAATGCCTACAAATATGCAGGGGAGGGAGCATCTGTCTTTCTTAAGGTATATACTGACGGTGCATTTGCTGTTTTTGAAATTTCTGACAACGGTGCAGGCATTGACCCGGAAATACTGAACAGGGTGTTTGACGGTTTTGTGACCAAGCATAAGAACAACATTGTGGACTCGCACCTGGGTGTTGGTCTTGGACTGACAATTTGCAAGGAAATTGTAACTGCCCACAAGGGAGTAATAACAGCAGAAAATAATATTACAGGCGGAGCGGTGTTTAAAGTCAGGCTCCCTTTGGAGGTTGAATAATGGCTAAAATTCTGGTAATTGAAGATGACAACAAAATACTTAATTTTGTGACCATGGCCCTTAAGGCCAAGGGGTATTCCATTGTGACAGCACATAACGGAAATGAAGGAATTCTTTCGTTCTGCACAGAAAATCCCGACATAATAATCCTGGACCTGGGACTTCCTGACATGGACGGCATAAACATCATTAAACAGGTACGTAACGTTTCAAACATTCCAATCATTGTTGTATCAGCAAGGGAACAGGACAGCGATAAAATTCAGGCTTTGGATGAAGGAGCCAACGATTACGTGACAAAGCCTTTTTCCATGGGAGAGCTCCTTGCAAGATTGCGTGTAATGGAAAGACTTATTGAAAGAGAAATAGCCCACATGCCTGAAAGCGTGTATAAATTTGATTGCCTGACAGTGGACAGCGAAAAACGAAGGATATTTGTTGATGAAACAGAGGTGCATCTCACACCCATAGAATTTAAGCTCCTTTTGCTATTGATTGCAAACCGCGGAAAGGTTGTGACCCACAGTCAGATTTCAAAGGAAGTGTGGGGATACGGAGAAGCAGGGGATTCCAAAAGCATAAGGGTTTTCATGGCAAGCCTCAGAAGAAAAATTGAAAAGGACAGTTCAAATCCAAGGTTCATACTTACTGAAATAGGTGTGGGATACAGGTTTGCAGATGAATAAAAGTGCCCTAGGGCACTTTTTATGTTTATATGCTGTCTGAAAATCTGAGAACATCTTCTGACCTTCCCAGAACCAGTACTAAATCATCTTCTTTAAAAATGTAATCTGCCTTTGGGAGAGTCATAATTTTGCTTCCGTTTTTAATAAGAAGAATATTTATATGGTGTTTTTTTCTTACATTTATTTCCTCTATGCTTCTTCCGGTCCAGCTTTTCATAATGGGTATTTCAAATATGGAGTAGTCGTTGGATATTGAAAAATAATCAAGAACGTTGTTTGCGCTGCATCTGATGGCAAGCTTGTCAGCCATGTCCTTGTCTGGATAGACAACTTCATCTGCGCCGTTTTTTAAAAGAAACTTTGCCTGAATATCCCTGCTGGCTTTGGAAATCACGTACTTTGCACCCAAATCCTTTAAAAGTGAAGTTATTTCAAGGGATGATTGGAATGTATCGCCTATTGTTACAAAACAAACATCAAAATTACCGACACCAAGAGCTCTTAAAACATCTTCCTTTGTGCAGTCGCCGATTTGAGCATCTGTTACCTGAGAAGACATGTCTTCAATAATTGCAGCATCCTTGTCAACTATCATAACGTCATTTTTTAATTCTGTCATTTTAAGCGCCAAATGACGTCCAAAGGCGCCCATTCCTATAATTAATACTGATTTCATATTATTCTCCTATCCGATTATAATTTTTCCAAGAGGTCTGCTTAACAGTGATGGTTCTTTTCTTTCTGCCAGAACAATGGCAACAGACAAGACGCCGACTTTTCCTCCGTACATAAGAAGAGTTATTATTATTTTTGGAACCATGCTTAAGCTTGGTGTAATTCCCAATGAAAGACCAACTGTTCCAAGTGCTGAAAATACTTCAAACATAACTTCCGTCAGTGAAAAATTCTGAACAGAACATATGGTCATTACCGCAACAAGTGCCGTAGTTATATAAATAACCGTTATGGCGCTTGCTTTTTTTAAAGCATCACTTTCAAGTCTTCGCTTGAATGCTGAAATTTCAGAGCTTTGTTTTGCATTTGACAAGGCTCCAAGCAAAAGAACAACAAATGTGGTGGTTTTAATTCCTCCGGCAGTGGAGCCTGGGCTTCCGCCGATTATCATAAGTATAATGGTTAAGAGTGTTCCGCCTTCTGACATTCCGTTAAGATTGATTGTATTGAATCCTGCTGTCCTGGTTGTTACGGATTGAAACAGCGATGCAAGTATTTTTTCCCCAATGTTCATTCCCAGCATGCTGAAATTTCTTTCTACCATGAAAAATATCAGTGCTCCGCCGAAAATTAAAACAGTTGTTGCAACAAGCACAAGTTTTGAATGAAGCTGGTACTTCTTAAAATCACTGCGGTTTAAAGCCACATCGTCCCAAACCACAAAACCAAGGCCGCCTATTACTATAAGCGACATAATTGTAATGTTGACTGCAGGATTATCATAGAAGTGCGTCAGGGATGAATTTTGTCCGTATTTACCCATAAGGTCAAATCCTGCATTGCAAAAGGCAGATATTGAATGGAATATTCCGTTGTATAATCCTTCCCTAAGGCCCATACGCCTGTAGAAGCTTAAGGTAAGAACAAAGGCACCTATGCTTTCAAAAATAAATGTTCTTATAATGATTTTTTTTACCAGAAGAACTATTCCGCCAATTTTTAACGTGTTTGCTGATTCCATCAACAGTCTTCTTTCCTTAAGCCCTATTCTTCTCCTGAGGAAAAGAGAAAACAGCGTTATGACTGTCATGAATCCCAAGCCGCCTATTTGAATAAGTAAAAGTATGACTGTCTGGCCGAACATGGACCAGTGTGTGTATGTATCATAAACCACCAGGCCTGTGACACAAAAGGCTGATGCAGCCGTGAACAGTGAGTCCAGAAAAGGAGTGGAAATTCCTTCTCGTGAAGAAACAGGAAGGCTTAACAGAACACCTCCAAGAAAAATTATGGCAAATGTACCAAAGACTATTATTTCTGTATAATTAAGTTTAATTTTTTTTAATTCAAACATAATGTCCCTCCTAGCTGAATGTTGCAACTGTGCGTGCAATGTCATCTGCAGCGCAGCATGATTTGAATATGTTTATGTTGTTTTCTTCATATAATTTCCTGCTGTAAGTCTGGTTGCACACAGCAAATACTTTATCTATTTCCATCATCTTTGTCCCTATGGAGCAAATGGTCAGATTGTCAAGATCTGAGTTTCCTGCTGCAATCAAAAATTTATAGGAGTTTGACATGTTAACTGCATTTAAATCATTGAGCGTTTCGGAACTTATGTTGTATGTTTTCAATGAATCTGAAATTTCATTGCAATAATCCTCGTTTCCGTATATTAAGGCATCAAACGTTTTCTTTTCATCGGAAACGCTGAGTTTGCTGCTCTCATCATGTTTTTCAGAGACTGGTTTTTTTTCGCAGGGAGAAGCAAGTTTATAAATGCTGTCAATGAATTTGAAGCCTACAAAATACAATGCAATCAGCATTAATACTATAATTAATTCCATATGACACCTCCTTGATTGCAATAATATTTTAACACTGAAAGCATTAATTCCGTGTTAAGGTTATGCCATGAGTGTTAAGATTTCATAAGTAAGAATGAACTTTTCTTTATGCTTTCTTAACACGGTTTATGACTTATGTTTATATTGACTAAAATAATTTTAGGTGTTATTATAAAGATACGTTTTCTTGCAGCAGTTTGAATAAAAATGTAGATTTTTTAACATTCTTGCTGAGGAAAATTTTTATGCATTCAGTATGATTAATACTGAATATATATCACAATGGGAGGGTATCATGAAAAAACTAGTTTCAATCACGGTATGTGCCTTGATGCTTTTAAGCATTGTTGCATGTGCCAAGGAACAAGCTCCGGCAACAGAAACTTTGACAGGAGTTGGCAAAGGTTTCGGCGGAGAAGTTACTGTTACAGTAACTAAAGAAGGAGACAAAATAGTAAAAGTAGAAGCAGTTGGCGAAAACGAAACAAAGGGAATCGGTTCAAATGCAATTGAGCAGCTTCCTGCGAAAATAGTTGAAGCAAATTCAACTGATGTAGACGTTATTGCAGGTGCTACATATACAAGCGAAGCAATAATATATGCTGTAAACAATGCATTGGATCCTGCAAAGTATCCGGCTCCTACAGAAGAAGTTAAAGAAGAAAAAGATCCTATCTCTCAGTCTGCTGCAAAAGTATTCCAGGGATTTGGACTTGCAAGCATCGGACGTCTGGGACCTGGCAAGGATAATACTGAAACTCAGGTTTTCAGTACAAATGATGTATTTGCAAATGCATTGTTCGATGAAAACGGAAAAATTCTTTCTCTTTACGTAGATATATTAGAAGTAGCAACTCCTAACTATGACGGAGAAGGAATGCCTCATTTCAGCGGATACCCAGGACAAGGCGGATACAACTATGATGAAAATCATGATGAAGTTGTAGACTCAAAGACTGTTGACACTGAAGATAATTTTAAAGCTGAAGTAAACTCTTGGAACACAAAGAGAGAAAGAGGAGACAGCTATAAGCTTGCTACAGGAACTTGGACCAGCCAAATGGATTATTTCCAGGACATGTTCGTAGGAATGACTGTTGAAGAAGTACAGAACTGGTTTGATAAATACACATCAGATGTAAACGGCAGACCTTTGAAAGCTGATTCTGACAAACCAGAAGATCAGGCAAAATATAAGGCTTTAAGCGAAGAAGACAAAGCAATGCTTGCTGATGTTATCGGTAGCGCAACGATGAGCTTGAAAGATGCTCACGGTGACATAGTTGCTGCAATAAAAGAAGCATATGAAAACCGCATTCCTGTAGAAACTGAAGAAATAGCTTCACAGGGAACTGCTCTTGTAAGCGTTCCGCGTGTGGGCCCTGGAAAAGATGACAAAGATGTACAGGTTTACAGCATCAACAAGGTTTTTGCAAACTCATTGTTTGACAAGGACGGAAAACTTGTATCTCTTAACGTAGACATTCTTGAAGTTGCAACACCAAACTATGACGGAGCTGAAATGCCTCATTTCTCTGGTTTTACAGGACAATCATACAACTATGATGAAAACCATGATGAAAAAGTTGATGCAACTCTGACAGTTACTGACGAAAGCTTCCTGAAAGAAGTTGAAGGCTGGGTAACTAAGAGAGAAAGAGGAGACTCTTACAGACTCAATACAGGAACTTGGACAGATCAGATGGATTATTTTGAAGACATGTTCCTTGGAAAGACTGTTGAAGAAATCCAGGAATGGAATGATAAATACACTTCTGATTTAAACGGAAGACCATTAAAAGATGGATCTGATAAACCTGAAGACAAGGCTAAATATGATGCTTTATCTGCTGATGAAAAAGCAATGCTTGCAGATGTTACATCAACAGCAACAATGAGCTTGACTGATGCACATGGAGACATAATAGCTGCAATAGTTAAATCTTTTGAAAACAAAGTTGAACTGGATTTAACAATTAAATAAAAAATACCGGCAAATTAATTGCCGGTTTTTTTATTTGCGAGCAACTTTTTTATGAAAATTTTTGATGAATGGAATAATATTGGTTGGTTATACTATTTTTGAAGTTAAATAACATGGAGGTTATTATGAAAAAAATAGCATTGATATTATGTGTGATGATAATCATGAGTTTGGGCTTGGTTGCATGTGCGGACAATGATGATAACAACAACACAGGCAATACAGACAACAACACAGGAACAAATGGAACTGGAACAAACGGAACCGATGCAAAAGGGAACGGAACAAACGGGACCGGAACAAACGGAACAGGAACAAACGGCGGTAATGGTGCAGCCGGAGCAGGTACACTTCAAGGTTCGGCTCAGGGATACGGAGGGGAAGTAACTGTAACAGTAACTGTTGACGGTGATGACATAGTTTCAGTTGAAGCTGTTGGAGAAAAAGAAACTCAAGGCGTTGGCTCAAAAGCTATCGAAGAGCTGCCTGATAAAATTGAAGAAAAAGACTCAACAGATGTTGAAGGTGTATCCGGAGCAACTGTAACAAGCAATGCCATCAAGGAAGCAGTAGATAAGGCACTGGAAGACAAATAACTATAAAAAACCAGCTAAATGACACAGTAAAGTAAAAGAACAGGTTGCCCTGTTCTTAGTAAAATCTTTAACTTAAGCATTTAAATGCTGGTTTTTTTATTGCTAATCATAAATTGAAGACAAAATCAAAGATGTTGATGATTCTTTAATACTTTCGATTTTATGCAGCTCATCCTGAATTGCTTTTAACTCAAGTGGTGTTGTGCATCTGACTTTCATTATTATACACCATGTACCGGTAACGATGTGGCATTCTTCAATTACTAAATTCGATATTTCGAGTTTTTTTAATTGCAGCAACAGTTTATCGTAATCTGTGGTTCTCACTCTCAATGAAATCATTGCTTTAGTTGTGAAACCAAGTTTAACCCAGTCAATAGTCGCTCTGTAGCCTGAAATTATACCCTGTTCTTCAAGTTTGGTGACTCTGTTATGTATAGCAGGTCTTGATAAGTTCAGTCTCTTTGAAAGCTCTTCATGAGAAATTCTTCCTTCTTTCTCAATGTTCTTAATTATTTGCATATCTAACGAATCCATACAGTACCTCATTAATATTTTCATTTCGTAAATTTTATTAAAATAAAATCTACAAACAGTATTAATATAGCACAAAGTATTATAATTTGTAAATGATTTTTTCTTAAATATTAAAACTAATTTGTCAATATGCAGAATATAACAGACGCAACAGGAAAAAATAAAAAAACAAATCAATACGCGGAGGTAAAATGTGAAAAATAATAAAAAAATTATCATATTTATAATAGTAGCTCTTGCTTTTTCATTGGCAGGTTGTGCTGGATCAGAACAAAAGGAGAAGTATCAGGAAAATTTAAAATCCGGAAACGAAAGCAGCTCTGACGAGAATATTCCGGGAAGGTATAATGCTCAGGGAAAGATTATTAAAATTGACCAGGATGGTATTCATGTTCAGGAAGGAGAAAATGTCAATACTTACAAGGTTGACCAGGCAAGGTCAAGCAATTTTTTTCTCGGTGAGTACGTGGGAATAAACCAGCTTGAGGGAGGAACATTCGATGCTGTATCGGATCAGTATTACGACTATACTCAAAGAAAGACTCAGGACGGTGTTGATATCAAACGAGTTACAGCAACAGTGGGAGAAGTTGGAGAAGATTTCATTACAGCAATAACTGAAATGGGAGACTTGAAGTTAAAATATCCGGAAGGTTTCAATTTGAAAGAAGGGGACCAGTTCATAGCGGATTATGTTGAAGATAACAACGGAAATGAGCTTCTGTCTTTTTATGACGAGACTTCAAAGATAAATGCAACAGTAAGGGAAATTTCAAGAGACACAAACGGAATGCTCAGAGTATACGGAGTTTCTGACGACAACAGGGAATATGACATAAAGGTGAATTCTGAAACAATTACTAATTTTGCACACTCCACTCTTAAGGAAGGGGACCAGATTACCGTGTATCCTGAAAAAACCGACGGAAGTGTCCCAGCCAGCGTGGATGCCAAATTAATTGTAAAAAAGTCTGAGTAATTGACAATAATTATATTTTGTAATATAATTATTGTAATAAATAAGCCTATAGACAATAGATAGCAGGAGGCAAATTTTAGCATACTTAGTATGCTGAAATTTGCTTTTTATTTTTTGTAAATCAGGCAAAAGGAGAAAAAGATGGAAAAGGTTATTATAACAGGCAATACATTAACCCTTGAGGAAATTGCAGAGGTGTGCAGAAATTATTGCAGCGTTGAATTGTCCAAGTCAGCTGTTGATAGAATATTGGCATCAAGAAAAATAGTGGATGATTTTGTAGATAACGGTGATGTTGTTTACGGCATAACAACAGGCTTCGGAAAGTTCAGCGACGTTTCAATTTCTAAAGACGAGTCAAGACTGCTTCAGAAAAATCTCATAATAACACATGCAGTTGGAGCAGGCAAGCCATTTGACACTGAAATAGTAAGAGGCATAATTTTACTGAGAATTAACAACCTTGCCAAGGGTTATTCCGGAGCAAGACTGGAAACTATCCTCACAATGATTGAAATGCTTAACAAGAAAGTTCATCCGGTTGTTCCTCAGAAGGGTTCCCTTGGTTCAAGCGGAGACCTGGCTCCATTATCACATATGGTTCTTCCTATGATCGGCCTTGGAATTGCAGAATATGAAGGAGTTGTAATGACAGGGGAAGAAGCCATGAAAAAAGCAGGAATTCCGGTAATTGAACTTACATCAAAGGAAGGTCTTGCACTTATTAACGGAACACAGGTTATGACTGCAGTTGGTTCACTGACTGTGTACGATGCCTTAAATCTTGTTAAAATATCAGACATTGCTGCAGCATTAAGCTTTGAAGCTCACCACGGAATAGTTGATGCCCTTGACCACAAGGTTCATGATGTAAGACCTCACAAGGGTCAGATGGACACTGCAAGAATAATGCTTGATTTGTTAGCTGAAAGCAAAATGACTACAAGACAGGGAGACATAAGAGTACAGGATGCTTATTCTCTAAGATGCACGCCTCAGGTACACGGAGCAAGCAAGGATGCAGTAAATTACGTTAAGGAAAAAGTTGAAATTGAAATAAACTCAGTAACAGATAACCCAATTATATTCCCGGAAACAAAGGAAGGAATATCAGGAGGAAACTTCCATGGACAGCCTATGGCCCTAAGCTTTGATTTTCTTGGAATTGCGCTGGCAGAATTGGCCGACATTTCTGAAAGAAGGCTGGAAAGACTTGTGAATCCTGCTCTCAGCGGACTTCCTGCATTCCTTGTGGAACACGGCGGAATAAATTCAGGTTTCATGATAGTGCAGTACTCTGCAGCTTCATTGGTTTCAGAAAACAAGGTGCTTTCTCATCCTGCATCTGTTGACTCAATTCCTTCTTCTGCAAATCAGGAAGATCACGTGTCAATGGGTACAATAGCAGCCAGAAAGTCAAGAGAAATAATGGAAAATGTAAGAAGAGTCCTTGCCATGGAAATCATGTGCGCGTGCCAGGGAATCGACATGAGAGGAAACAAGGGTCTTGGCAAAGGAACAAAGACAGTGTATGAAGCTGTTAGAAAATCAGTTCCTATGCTTACAGAAGACAGACCTCTCTACGAAGATATAAACAAGTGCGAAGAATTGATAATAGATGGAACATTGGTCAAAGTTTGCGAGGAAAGTGCAGGAGAAATATTGTTTTAAAATTTAAAAAAGTTTAAGCGTCCCTCGGGGCGCTTTTTTTGCTGAAATGATTCGGTTTTGAAGCCTTTTATATTGCTAATAGGTTTTTATGATGATATAATTATTGAAAATACCTAAGGAGAACAGCTATGACAGACACATTATTATCAAACCTGCTGGTTTACAGAAATATTCTAGAAGATGAAATTATAAAAAGCTATGACTTATTGTGCCAGAAATATTTTAAATACAGCGACAATTCAAATTTTGAAAACAAGGAACAGTACTCAAACGAGTACTACAATTTGTGCGGCAGGCTGCTTTTAAGCGGAATGGATTCCATAGGCGACTATTTGTCAAATAAGATTCTGTCGGATGAAAACATATTCAGTCTCAGAAGGGAAAAAGGACTGGATATAGATGCTAAGATAAAAAAGGCAGTTCTTCACGATATATCACTGTTTAAAAAAATATATGATATTCCGTTAAAAGGAATGGCTGACAAGGCAGGAGACATGAATAACTTCATAAATTATCAAAACAGTGAGTCCCTGACTGAAATATTCAAAAGCAGCAAGACAGAAGAAATATATGACTTCATTTATGCTGAATATGAAAAAACAGGATGCGGTGAATACAGAAACAATTATGCCTTCAGTATAAACGACCAGGGAAAAATTGTAACTGTTGACAATTTCAAACCTGTAGCCATGGAAAATATTTATGGATATGAAAATCAAAAAAATAAAATAATAAACAATACTGAAAAATTCCTTCAGGGAAAATTTGCCCTGAATGCTCTGCTGGTGGGAGACAGCGGAACAGGAAAGTCAACAAGCGTCAAGGCGCTCATACCAATGTTTGGAAAGAGCAAACTGAGACTTCTTGAGGTTGACAAGAAAAATCTGCACTACATAACAAAAATCATAGATATACTGAAAAACAGAGGCATGTACTTCATCATTTTCATTGACGACCTGTCATTTGAAAGCAATGAAAATTCATACAAATATCTTAAGTCTGCAGTGGAAGGAAGCATATACGAACAGCCTTCAAACATTTTGTTTTATGTTACCTCAAACAGGAAGCATCTCATTAAGGAAAGCATGATTGACAGGCAGAACGAGGTTCACTTAAGAGATGCCATAAATGAACAGACGTCCCTTGCAGACCGTTTTGGACTCACAATACTTTACAGCGAACCAAATCAAAACGAATATTTTGAAATTGTCCTTGGACTTGCTGAAAAGTATCAGGTTAAATACAGTTCTAAAGAACAGCTGCTTGCCGATGCAAAGAAATTTGCTATGCAGAACGGAGGCAGGACCGGAAGGACTGCAGTACAGTTTGTAAAAACTTATATTTAATATAAATTTATTGGAACAAATAAAAATAAGTTAACGTCTAATAATATAACCGAACGGAGTGAAAAGATGAAAGGCAATGAACTATGGCTTGTGGAACAAAGCCGGAGTGGCGATGTTGATGCTTTCGAAGAGCTTATAAAGGATTATAAGAGAACAGCTTACAACATTGCCTTGAGAGTGCTTCGAAATGTTGAGGACGCAGAAGACGCCTCTCAGGAAGCGCTTATAAAGGTTTATAAAAGCATACAGAATTTTAATATGCAGTCTTCCTTCAAATCCTGGATGTACAGGATTGTTGTTAACACATGCATTGATTTCAAGCGCAAAAAAAATATTAATGCCGTTTCCATCGATGAAAATATTGATTTAGGCGGAAATAAAGAATTTCAAATAGAAATAGCTGATGATTCCAACAACCCGGACATATTAATTGAAAAGAATTTCAACAGCAGGCTCATAAATGATGCAGTTGGAAGACTGGAGGATGATTTTAAAACAATCATAATATTGAGAGACATTCAGGGATTTTCCTACAGTGAAATATCACAAATACTCAACTGCAATCTAGGTACGGTTAAATCGAGGCTCAACAGGGCCAGAAAAAGTCTGAAAGAAATACTTGAAAATGAACTTAACATTCAGAGCTAAGGTGGTGATAAAATGAATTGCAATGAAGTGAGAGACTTATTGTCATTATACATTGATGACGAACTGGATGAAAATGAAAAGCTCCTGGTTGAAGAGCACCTTCAAATGTGCGAAGAATGCCAAAAAGAGCTTGAGGAATACAAAAAAATTATACAAGCGTTGCAGGAAATTCCTGATGAAGAACCACCTTTAGGCTACTGCAAAAGGCTTCATGAAAAACTTCTTGCTGCTGAGGCTGAAAAAGCTGAGCTTCATAAGCCATCTGTTAATGAAAAGACTGTTGAAATAACAGAAATTCCAAGAAGGTCAAAAAACAAGATGTCAAGATGGGTTAAGTATGGAAGCCTTGCTGCTGCTTTGGCGCTGGTTTTCCTGGTTTACGGCATGAACAACCTTGGCATGAAAAACGCAAAGTCGGAAATGTCTTATGATACTGCACAGTATAATGGAGCAACAGAAGCTCCTGCAGCTCCCGCAGCCCCTGCTGAATCGGCAGATTACGGCTTCACAATGGATGTAAGGGGCACATCGGAAGCAGAAGAATCTAAGGCAAAAGATGAAAGTCAATACAGTCTGATGAGCGTTCCTGAAAGTGAAATGAAAATAATAAAGACAGGAAATTTGAGGGTTGAAACAAATGATTATGAAAGTTTCATAAACAATCTCACATCAGAAGTTCAAAGTCTGGGAGGATATCTGGAAAACAGCAGCTCAGAGGTATACCAGGTATTTGAAAATGATGAGAAGCTTATGTATGGAAACCTCAAAATCCGCGTTCCTCAGGAAAACTTTTATGAATTTATAAAATATGTTGAAAATTCAAGCGAAGTTAAAAGCAAGAACCTAAGCGAAACTGACGTTACAAAGGATTATTATGAAAAGGACAACAAGGTTAAAAACCTTGAGGTTCAGGAAGAGCATTTGAGGTCATTGTTTGACAAGGCTCAGACTGTAGAAGAAATGCTCCTTATTGAAAATGAATTAAGACGCGTGAGGACTGAAATAGATGCCCTTAACATAAGCTTGAAGGACATTGACGACAGAGCAGGCATGTCAACAGTCAATCTTGATGTGAATGAAGTTCTTGCAGCTAATTTCAACATTGCAGGCCAGGACAGCATGTGGGAAAAATCAAAGGAAGGATTTATCAACACTGTTAATTCCATCATAAGGACGTTTGAAAATCTTTTGATTTATATTGTTTCTGTTTCTCCAATATTGATACCTGTAATAATCATTTTGGTTGTTGTTCTTGTTAAGGTAAAAAAATACATGAAAAACAGACACAAACTTTAAGGGCTCTGCCTCAGGTTGATGACAAAGCTATTTCAATAATGTAGGGGAGGACCTTGTGTCCTCCCGAAAATAACAAAATTATTGAATTGATAACACGGGCGGATACAAGATCGCCCCTACGATTTGTATAAAATTAGGTTTGTCAGTAGTCTGAGGGCGTTGCCCTTTTTTTATGCCCTAAAACAGTCCCCTATGTTTTATTTATAAAATCGCAAAAAATTATTTTATAGCGGCATTCATTATGCTATAATTAACTATTATATGATGAAAAGAGGCAAATTATGGGTCAGGCAAGTATTGGCGATATGCTCAACGAAAAAGCAAGAGAACAGATGAAGAGCATGTCAGGCATGGGCAAAACTATTTCAGAGCTTAAAGCTGGCGAGAAAGCTGACGGCTTTTATCTTGTGAAAAGCTTTGAAGTCAAGAAAACAACAAACGGAAAGCAATACATAGATCTTGAACTGGTTGACAAAACCGGAGAAATAAATGCGAAAATATGGGAATATTCAAAAGAAACAGAAGATATTGTAGCTGAAAATTCCGTAGTAAAAGTACGGGGTGAGGTTCTTGAGTGGAGCGGAACAAGACAGCTCAAGGTCAACAAAGTAAGAGGCAGGAATGCCGAAGATGACATAAAAATAAGCGAACTTATACCTTCAGCTCCTATAGAACCATCGGAAATGCTTGCATCTGTAAAAGGGTACGGGAAAAAAATCAAGGATTCAGAAATAAAGCTATTGGTTTCAAACATATTGAACAAATATGAAAAAAAGCTTTATTATTATCCGGCAGCAAAAAAGAACCACCATTCCTACATGGGAGGCCTTTTGTACCACACTCTCAGAATGCTGCAGTCTGGGGAAAAACTCGGTCAGGTTTATGGATTCCTGAGAATGGATTATATATACGCTGGTGTGCTGCTTCATGACATATGCAAGATACTAGAAATGGATTCAGACGAATACGGTGTTGTTTCAGATTATTCCATGGAAGGAAAACTATTGGGACACATCATACAGGGAATAAAGGAAATTGAAATCGAAGGCGAAAAAATAGGCTTAAGCAGGGAAAAAAGCATTATTTTACAGCACATGGTTCTGTCTCATCACTATGAGCCTGAATTCGGAAGCCCCAAAAAACCTATGACTCCTGAAGCTGAAATACTTCACTTTCTTGATATCATAGATGCGCGCATGTTTGATTTTGAACATGCACTTGAAGGAATAGAGCCTGGTCAGTTCACAGACAAAATATGGCTTCTGGACAACAGAAATTTGTATAAACCAACAGACAGCAATCAGTAACAACACTAATGCAGAATTTAATCTATAAATTCTTGGTTGCATGACTAAATTTATAAATAATGAATCAATGACGCGGGCGGACACAAGATCCGCCCCTACGATTTGTTGAAAATAATGTGCATTTAATTTTTAATTCTTAACTCTTAATTCTTAATTTTAATAACGGAGGGATTATGGGACTTAAAATTGTAGCGGGAAGGGCCAAGACGGGAAAATCAACGTATATTTACGATGAAATAAACAAGGAAATAACAGGCAAGAGCAAAAAAAACCTGCTTCTGGTTGTTCCTGAACAGATGACATATCAATCCGAATATGAAATCATTGACAGAATAAGCTCAAGCGGCATAATGTCTGTGGAAGTTTTAAGTTTCAAGCGTCTTGGGTACAAGGTATTTGAAGAGGTCGGAGGACTTAAGGTTCAGGAAATAAACCAGTACGGCAAAATTATGCTTTTAAAAAAAATATTTGAGGAAAACAAGGATAATCTCAAGCTCTTTAAAAAAGCTTCAAGACAGGAAGGATTTTTAAGAGAATTTGACAATCTTGTGAGCGAACTAAAGCAAAACATGGTCAGCGTAGAATTTCTTGAACAAATATTAAAGCATAAGGTAACGGAAAAGGACAACCACCTCTTAAGCTCAAAACTAGAAGATATACTGACAATTTACACAGAAGTCAACAAGTACACAAAGGACAGGTTTTTTGACGAAGAAGACAAAATGGACCTGTTTATTTCTGCTGTGGCAAAATCGGAATACATACGAAATTCAAAAATATGGATTGACGGTTTTGAAAGCTTCAACGGACAAAGGCTTAAGCTTATTAAGGAACTTGTGAAATATGCAGGGTCTGTAACACTATCATTAAACATCGACCCGTCCTGCCTTCATAATCTTTCGAGTGCACAAGACTGGGAAGCATTTAAAACTGTTCACGATACGTTCAAGTCACTTACTGATGATGAAGTTCATTTTGAAATTGTAAAACTTAATGAAGACTCATTTTCAGAAGAAATAAAAGTTCTTGAAAAAAGCATGTTTTCCTTGGGAGACATGAAGTTCGCGAAAACATCTGACAAAATACAAATACGTTCTTCTCTGAACCCTTACACTGAAACTGAAAAAACAGCCCTTGAAATTATAACTCTTGTAAGAGATCATGGATACAGATGGAAGGATATAGGAGTTGCAGTCGGTGACATTGATTCCTACAGCATTAACATCAAGAAAGTTTTTACACAGTTTGAAATACCGTTTTTCCTGGACATGAAAAGAGACATCATGGGTAACCCTCTAACAAAATTCATACTGTCCCTGTTTGATATGTTTATTTATAATTTCAGGCACGACAGTGTGTTTGAATTTCTGAAGACCGGGTTTTCTGCACTTAACTATGATGAAGTGAGCAAGCTTGAAAACTTTGCCCTGCAATACGGCATTGAAGGTGATAAATGGTTCAGGGTTTTCCGCTTTAAATGTGATGGAATTGAATATTTCAACAGCCTGAGAGAAAAATTTACAGGCGGGATGAAAGAAGCAAAAAAAGAATTCAAAAAACTTGACAATGCCCTTGACATAACATTGTTTCTGTTTGATTTCCTGAATAAATTCACTGTACAGGAAAAAATAGAAAGACAGGTCAATGTGTTTAAAAAATCAGGCTTCTATGAACTGTCAAGCGAAAACGCCCAGGTATGGAATTATGTTGTGGAAATTCTCGAGCAGATAATATTGACAGGGGGCAGCATGGAAATCACCCCGTCTGATTACAGGAAAATGATTGAAGCCGGATTCAGAGAAGTAAAAATAAGCATAATACCTCCAACCCTTGACAAGGTAACAGTTGGAGAAACCGATAAAATTTCAGTGAAATCCTACAAATCTGTATTCATACTTGGGGCCAATGAAGGAAAACTTGATTCAAGAAGCTCGGAAAGCGGACTTCTTCTCAATGACGAAAGAGAAATTCTTGCTGCATCAGGCATGAAAATCATAAACAATGCAGATTATTACATGTACAGGGAAAAGCACATGCTGTACAAGCTTTTTACTTCTGCTTCTGAAAGACTGTACTTCAGCTATGCCATGGGAACTGCCGAAGGAAAATCGCTGCAGCCATCAATGTACACAGAAAGGCTTAAATCATTGTTTCCGTTTGTTAAGGAAAAGTCTGATCTTAGTGAAACATCTGAAATGGACAATGTTTCAGGTATTGGAGGAACTGTGGACACGCTTGTTTCAAAACTCCGTGATTTTTGCGAAGGTGATGATATAAAAGATGTGTGGAAAAATGTCTACGCCTGGTATGAAAAAAATGACGAAGACACTGCCAATCTCATAAAGCTTGGTCTTCTCTACGACAACAGGGCTGAAAACATAAACAGGGAAAATCTTGAAAAAATATATCAGATGCCTGTTACCATGTCGGTTTCAAGGCTTGAGAGCTTTGCAGCCTGCCCTTTTAAATTTTTTATGGAAAATATCATAAAGCCTCAGCCAAGGATCGTTCAGAAGGTTGAATTTTATGATCTTGGAAACATATACCACCAGGCAGTTGAACAGTTTACTAATGAGATCACAAAGTCAGACAAAGACATAAACACCATGGACCAGGATACTGTAAGGGAAATTTCTTTATCCTGCACTGAAAGAATTCTTGCAGAAGGAGCAATGGATTACATTGCTCTTGACGCCAACGAGCGCAACAAGTACATGAAGGAAAAAATCAAAAGACTTGTTAACAGAGCTGCAGATACAATCATAAAGCAGCTTCAGAGAGGAAGCTTCAGGCCAAGGTTTACAGAGCTTTCAATTGGTGACAATGAAGGACGGACATTTGTTGAACCCGTAGAAATTAAAATAGACGACGATTTGAGCATTTATTTCCAGGGAAGAATCGACAGGGTGGATACACTTGAAAAAGAACAGGGCACCTATGTGAACATCATTGACTACAAGTCGTCCTACAAGGACATTGACCTGTCAGATGCAGTGCAGGGCCTTCAGCTTCAGCTGCTTGTGTATATGTCAGCCATAATGAAAAACGGCGAAAAACTTTTTGCATCCAGGCCGGAAATAGGCGGTGCATATTATTTCTGCATTGACGATCCTTTAGTAGACGGTGACTCCATTGCTGAAACTAACCCTCAGGATGTTATATTCAACAAGCTTTCTCTCAAGGGATATGTTCTTGAAGATTCACATATCATAACAGGCATGGACAACGAAATAGGGGATAAGAAAGCTTCTGACATTATTCCTGTAACATTCAACAAGGACGGAAGCACTTCAAAATCATCCAAGACTCTTACAGATAAGGAATTCAAGGCATTATTAAACAAGACAGACAGTGTTGCTAAAGATATTGCAGGAAAAATTCTCGGAGGAAACATTGGAATAAATCCCTATAAAAAGGAAGCAGGAGATAAGGTTCCGTGCACATTCTGCGATTTCAGGGGCGTGTGCCAGTTTGACCCGTCTTCTGACAAAAACAGCTACAGAAAAATCAAGAAGCTCAAGAAAGATGAAATTTTACTTGAAATAATGAAGGAAGGCGAGCCAGATGAAATTTAGCAAAAGTCAGCAGACTGTAATAGACTTGAGAAACAAGAATATTCTTGTGTCGGCCGCCGCCGGTTCAGGAAAGACAACGGTGCTTGTTGAAAGAATAATAAATTTGATAATAAATGAGAATGAAGATATAGACAAATTTCTAATTGTGACTTTCACAAATGCAGCTGCCGCAGGAATGAAGCAGAAAATTCATAAGGCACTTGTGAAGGAGGTTTTAAAGGGGTCAGGAAATGACCATCTGAGAAAACAACTTAACATGCTCAGCAAATCCAGCATATCTACTATACACTCATTCTGCATTGACGTTGTCAGGAGAAATTTCCATGTGGTGGGCATAGATCCGAACTTTCGCATAGGAGATGTGAACGAGGTGGATATACTGCTCAATGATGCCATTGATGAAGTGCTGGAAAATGCATATGCACAAAAGACAGAAGGCTTCATCAGGCTCGTTGAAAGTTTTACGGGCAACAGGGGCGATAAGGAACTTAATGAAATAATAAAAGATGTGTACAGATTTATACTGAGCTTCCCTGACCCTTTGAAATGGCTTGAAGAAAAGGTAGACATGCTCCACATTTCAGGTGATGAGCTTAAAAACTCACTGTGGCTTGAGGCAGTAAAGGAAAATTTAAATCTTCTTCTTGACGGAGCGGAAGAAGCACTTGAATTTGCAATTGAGCTTTGCCGCGAACCTGACGGTCCGGCTGTATACGAGGATACCATAGCTGAAGATTTAAACAATTTAAAAAATCTTAAAGAAACTCTTAAAAGTGATTTTACGGAATTTATAAGACGTACACACAGTGTTGCTTTTCCGTCCCTCAAAGCTTTGAGAGGAAAAGCAAAGGATGAGACAGACTTAAGCAAGCAGGAGGATGTGAAGGAATCAAGAGAAGAGTATAAAAAGGTTATCAAGACCATCATCTCCCTGATTCCTCAAAGGACACTTGAAGAATTTGCATGTGACATTCAATATATGCACGTTCCAATGCGAGCTCTTTTTGAACTGATTAAGGAGCTCAGTGAGAAATTCAAAGCCGTGAAGCTTGAAAAGTCTATAGCTGATTTCAATGATGTGGAACACTATGCACTTCAGATACTAAGGCAGACAGAAATCAGCAATACGTACAAAAATAAGTTCAAATATATTTTTATTGATGAATATCAGGACAGCAACAGGCTGCAGGAAGAGCTCCTGAATTCAGTGAAAAACGAAAACAATCTGTTCATGGTCGGAGACGTGAAGCAGAGCATTTACCGCTTCAGGCTTGCTGACCCGAGCATTTTCAATCAGAAAAGCGATGAATATCCTAACATGGATTCTGACGAAATGAACAGGCGTGTGGATTTGAACCAGAATTACAGAAGCAGGAAAGAAATTCT
>NZ_JAJUJR010000478.1 GCF_029265225.1 Sedimentibacter sp. | reverse complement strand
CTGCATACAGATGCAGAAATCTGTTATGGATGAAGACCGCATGAAATTTCCGTCGGATGAATTTTATCTTAAGTCATATGAAGAAATGGCGCAGATTTTTCCGGACGACGTTTTAAAGAACACCCACGACATTGCAGAAAGATGCAATGTGGAGCTTGACTTTGACACGGTTCATCTTCCGGAATTCAGGATTCCTGAAGGTTATAAAAAATCAGAATATTTCAGGGAAATATGCCAGAAAGGCTTAAGACAAAGATACACTAATGTGACAGATGATATTCAAAAGAGGCTTGATTATGAAATAGGAATAATTGAACAGATGGGATATGTTGATTACTTCCTCATAGTATGGGATTTCATCAAGTATGCCAAGGACAACAAAATTATGGTGGGTCCGGGCAGAGGCTCTGCAGCAGGAAGTCTGGTTGCCTATTCCATGAAAATAACAAATATTGACCCACTGAAATATAACCTTATATTTGAAAGATTTTTGAATCCGGACAGAATAAGCATGCCGGATATTGATGTTGACTTCTGTTATGAAAGACGAGAAGAAGTTATAGAATATGTGAAGAACAAGTACGGCAGCAGCAGAGTGGCTCAAATAATAACATTTGGAACAATGGCTGCCAGAGGCGCCATCAGAGACGTTGGAAGGGCTTTAAATCTATCGTACGGAGAGGTTGACTTCATAGCCAAGAAGATTCCAATGGACCTTGGAATGACCATTTCAAAGGCTCTGGAGGTGAACAAGGAACTGAAGGACCTTTATGATGGAGATGCCAAGGTTAACAAGCTCCTGAATGTGGCCCTTAAGGTGGAAGGACTCCCAAGGCACGCTTCAACCCATGCGGCAGGAGTTCTAATATCAAGAGAAGATGTTACAGAATACGTGCCTCTGTCACGAAACAAGGATGTAATAACAACCCAGTTTAACATGATTGAGCTTGAGGAACTGGGTCTTTTGAAGATGGATTTTTTAGGGCTCAGAACACTTACAGTCATAAGAGATGCCATAGATTTAATAGAGACAAATCATCACGTGAAAATAGATTTTGCAAACTGCAGCTACGACGACAAGGATGTTTACAAACTTTTTTCAAATGCGGACACCCTGGGGATATTTCAGTTTGAAAGTTCGGGAATGAGGGCTTTTTTAAGTGAGCTTAAGCCTACGGAATTTGAAAATATAGCAGCTGCCAATGCCTTGTACAGACCGGGACCCATGGGGCAGATTCCGGTATATATAAAAAACAAGCTTAATCCGGACAGTGTAACATACCTTCATCCCAAGCTTGAACCAATACTTAACGTAACATACGGCTGCATGGTTTATCAGGAACAGGT
>NZ_JAJUJR010000125.1 GCF_029265225.1 Sedimentibacter sp. | reverse complement strand
CAGGTTCTGGGGCTTTACCTTATTTTATATTCCGCAGGAAGATTTTTTGTTGAAGGACTGAGAACTGACAGCCTGATGTTTCTGGGAATGCGTGTTGCCCAGCTCATAAGCCTCGGCTCCATACTGTTAGGAGTGGTGCTACTGGTATATTTAAAAAAGAAGAAAAACAATTCAATTAAGAATTAAGAGTGAAGAATTAAGAATTATTAGTTATAAAAAGACGGGTGATTGACTGAAAATGTTAATCGCTCGTCTTTTTTTATGTTTTGTAGAGGACAAGTTCAGAAATTTCTACATGCCTTTGTGGAGTAATAAAAAATTTTTTATGTTTTTTAAAATAATTGTGGTAAATAATACCCACAATGTGGTATAATGTGCCCAGTAGGTGGTAGAAAATGTTTACTGGTGAATACATACATTCATTTGATGAAAAGGGAAGAGTAATCATACCTTCCAAATTTAGAAATGAGTTGGGCGAAACGTTTTATATAGGCAAGGGACTGGATAAATGCTTGTTCGTTTATCCTATTGAAATATGGAACGAATTCGTCGGTAAACTGAGAAACCTGTCAACTTTCAACAAACAGGAAAGATTTTTTTTAAGACAGTTTGTTTCCGGATTTTCTGAATGTTCTTTTGATAAACAGGGAAGAATACTAGTACCGCCGCAGCTGAGGGAATTCAGCGCGCTAAACAGCGAAGCAGCTATAATAGGGGTTATAGACAGAATCGAAATCTGGAATAAAGAAAGTTGGAATGATTACTCCAACAATGACGAGTTTGATTTTGACAGCATTGCAGAAAAGATGTCAGATTTGGGGATAGGATTATAAAGGAGGAGTCACATGGATTATATACACAAGTCAGTATTGTTGGACGAATCGATTGAAGGGCTTAACATTAAGACAGACGGAATTTATGTGGATGCAACCTTGGGCGGGGGAGGGCATACTCTCGAAATACTTAAAAGAGCAACAAATGGTAAGGTCATCGGCATTGACCAGGATGATTATGCCATTGAAAGAGCAAAAGATAAATTAAAGGAATTTGACAATTTCATACCGGTTAAAAACAACTTCAGCAATATTAAAGAAGTTTTGAGTGAATTAGATATAGAAAAAGTTGACGGAATAATTTTTGATTTGGGAGTTTCGTCATTTCAGCTTGATATACCTGAAAGAGGGTTCAGCTACAATTACGATATGCCTCTTGACATGAGAATGGACAAAAACCAGACCACAACAGCAAGGCACATTGTAAACGGATACGAGGAGCACGAGCTTTCACGAATTCTCTGGGAATACGGAGAAGAAAAGTGGGCAGCAAGAATAGCCAAGTTCATAGTGCAGGAAAGAGAACAGGAGTTCATTGAAACAACCGGACAGCTTGTTTCAATAGTCAAGAAGGCTATTCCAAAGCAGGTGAGGCAGGAAGGTTCACATCCTGCTAAACGAACATTCCAGGCCATAAGAATTGAAGTGAACAGAGAACTGGAGATACTTGAAAACACAATGAAGGATGCTGTTGACTGCCTGAACGAGGGCGGAAGGATTTGCGTCATAACATTTCATTCATTGGAAGACAGGATTATAAAAAATGTATTTGCTGACCTTAACAAGGACTGCATATGCCCGCCTGAGTTTCCAAAATGCATGTGTGATCACAGACGCAAATTAAAAATCATAACAAGAAAACCAGTGTTGCCATCTGAAGAAGAATTGATTGAAAATCGCAGAGCACACAGTGCAAAATTAAGAATAGGCGAGAGGGTGTAAATTATGTCGGCTTTGAGGAAAGAAGCAATTGAATTTGATTATGGACAAGATACTGAACAATATTCTCCAAACAAAAGAAGAATAAAAAGAAAAAAGAATAATAATGTTATAGAAAGCTTCAAAAACACAGCCATGATTGCTGTAACATTCATACTCGGAATTTTAATAGTTTATAATTATGCTGTCATTACAGATAAGCAAATGGAACTCAACACATTAAATGAAGAAATTGCTGACCTTAATGATGACATAGATCAATACAACATAGCTTTGGAGAGTATTAAAAACACTAACAGCATTGAAGAAATGGCAAAGGCTTATCTGGGAATGAATTACCCTACAAGAAAACAAACCGTATTTGTTGACTTTGCATATGGAAATGCAGAAACAGCTGAAGATGAAACTGAAGTACTGGCAGAAGATGAAAATTTATTCGTGGGATTGCTTGACAAGGTAGTAAGTTTCATTAGATAGGGGGTCTCCATATGAAAAAACGTATAAAAAGCAATACTAACCTTCAAAATAAAAAAAGAATGTTGGTATTTTTGCTTTGCTTTTTTTTAGTTACAATTGCTTTGGTCATAAGGCTTGGATTCATTCAGATCATAAACGGCGAAGAATACAAGAAACAAGCCATGGAAAACTGGTCCAGGGATATTACCATAAGCGCGAAAAGGGGAACAATTTACGACGCCAAGGGAAAGAAGCTGGCTGTCAGCGTAAATTCAAACACAGTAACTTGTTTTCCTGCAGATGTTAAAAAAGGAGTTCAGACTCCGGAGGAACCAAGCACAGAATCCCAGGAAGCTGATGGTGATACTGAAGGGTTCTTTACTGAGCTTTTAAAAAGACTTAACAAATCAATGTTTTCCGATACAACGTCTGTAGAAAATATTCCGGTCAACACAAACACTCCTGAAGAAACTGCTGCAATTCTTGCAGAAATTCTGGAGATGGACTATGAGGAAGTTCTTAAAAAAATAACATCCAACTATTCATACGTTGTGCTGAAAAAATGGATTACAGATGAGCAGGCTCAGGCCATAAGGGACAAGGGCCTAAGCGGAATAAACATAATTGAAGACAACAAAAGAATATATCCCTATGGAAATTTTGCTCCTTATGTTATAGGATTTACAAATGTGGACCAGGACGGTCTTTATGGAGTTGAAGCAACATACAACGACTATTTGACGGGAATCCCCGGACGTACGGTTGTCAACACTGATGCATACGGAAGAGAACTTCCTTTCGGTTACAATGAATATTATGAATCCGAGGACGGCCTTGGTGTTGTTCTCACAATAGATGAGGTTATACAGCACTACGCTGAATCAAGCGCTGAAAAAGTGCTTGCTGATTACAATGCAAAAAGAGCTACAATTGTAGTAATGGACCCTAAAAACGGAGACATTCTGGCCCTGGCATCAAAGCCGGACTATGACCCCAACGAGCCCAAGGAGCCTGTTGATGAGAAAACAAGCACGGAATGGGCAGCATTATCTGATGAAGATCTTCAGAAGGCATGGTTTAACATGTGGAGAAATCCTGCCGTAAATGATATTTATGAACCGGGTTCCACTTTCAAGCTTATTACCACTGCAATCGCACTTGAAGAAAACACTGCTTCACTTGAATCAACATATTTCTGCGACGGATTCGTAAGACAGATACCAGGCGAGAACATCAAGTGCTGGAGATATTACAGACCTCACGGACAGCAGACATTGTCTCAGGCAATTCAAAACTCATGCAACGATGCGTTGGCACAGATGGGCCTTGACATAGGCAAGGACTTATTCTACAAGTATATAAAATCATTTGGATTTGAAGAACAGTCAGGCATAATGCTAAACGGCGAAGCCCTTGGTCTTATTAAGGAACCTATAAACATGAAGGATGTTGACGTTGTTACCCAGGCTTTTGGTCAGGGTATAGCAGTTACTCCAATACAGCTTGTAGGAGCTGTTTCTGCCATATCAAACGGCGGAAATCTAATGGAACCAAGAATTGTAAAGCAGCTCATAGATGAAGAAGGAAATGTAGTTAAAAATTTCGATACAGTTGTGAGAAGAAAAGTCATTTCTGATGAAACATCTAAGATGATGCTTCAGATAATGAGAGAATCGGCTGAATCCGGAACAAAGCAGGCCTACAGGGCAGGATACAGAATAGGCGGAAAATCAGGAACTGCACAAAAGGTTATAGACGGACATTATGAAGACGGAAAGTTCATATCTTCATTTGTAGGTGTTGCCCCTGTTGATGATCCTAAGGCTGTGGCTCTTGTAATGGTTGACGAGCCGGACAGAAACATAGGATATTACGGAAGCATTGTAGCAGGACCTGCTGCAGCAGATTTGCTGGAAAATATAATGAAATATTATGATGTTGAACCTGTTTACACTGAAGAGGAACTTGGCAAGGTAGAAGCACAGACAGTTGAAGTTCCGGACCTATTGGGACTTACAATCGCAGAAGCAACTGAAAAAATCATCAAGGCGGGCTTGGAAAGCAATATCACCATTGAAGTCGAAGCTGACAGAATTGTTAAATCCCAATTCCCAAAAGCTGGCGAAAAGGTCGTTAAAGGTTCTGTGGTCACATTGATGCTGAACTAAACGGAACGCTTCGCGTTCCGTTTTTGTATGCCCTAACCCTATTTTTCATGTTTTTTATGAAAAATAGCGGAAGGTCAACCGCTGCGGATTTCATAAAATTTTAATAATCTTTAAATAACTGGGACATACAGTATTTATTGTATTTGCATTTTAAATATGATAAAATTGCATATAATAACATACACTTTAATAGGGGAGCAATATTATGGAAATTAAAAATTTGCTTGAAGAAATTGATTATGAAAGTTTTGTCGGCAATGAAAATGTACAGATAACCGGCATTACAAACGACTCGCGAAAGGCAAAAATAGGCGATATTTTTGTTGCTATAAAAGGTTACACCTCAGACGGACACAAATTTATTGAAGGTGCAGTAAAAAACGGAGCTTCTGCCGTAATGTGCGACCACATTCCTGAAGGCGTGAAAGATTTAAGCAATTTTATTGTAGTCAAATCACCGAGAGAAACCATGGCACCGGCTGCCAACGTAATTTATGGCAGCCCGTCAGAAAAAATAAATATAACCGGTGTAACCGGAACAAACGGTAAGACCAGCACTACATATCTTTTAAAAGGAATTTACGACCATCTTGGAGAAAAATCAGGAATAATAGGAACAATGGGCGTATTGATTCATGAAGAAAAAATAAAAATTGACAACACAACTCCTGAAGCTGCCGATATACAAAACTACCTGTCCAGAATGGCAGAAAAAAATGTAACTCACTGTTTTATGGAAGTTTCTTCACATGCTCTTGAACTGAACAGAGTTGACAATGTGAACATTGATGTGGGAATTTTCACCAACCTTACTAGAGATCACCTTGATTTTCACAAAACAATGGAAAACTATTATCTTGCAAAGAAAAAGTTGTTTTACATAACTAAAGTAAACAACATAATCAATGTTGATGACCCTTACGGTGCAAGGCTTTACAAGGAACTGAAGGCTGAAGGAGTAAAAGCACTTTCCACTGGAATTGAAAATGATGCAGACATCAAGGCTTCAAATCTAGTTACTACCATGAAGGGAACATCATTTGACCTGGACATCATGGGAGTAAAAAAGCATGTTCATGTGAACACTCCGGGAAAGTTCAGCGTTCTTAATTCACTGGGAGCTCTTGGAGCAGCATACTGCCTTGGAGTCGGTTTAGATGACATAATTGCATCGCTGGCTGAAATTAAGGGCGTAAAAGGAAGATTTGAAATACTTGAAAATAATCTTGACTGTACAATCATACTTGATTTTGCCCACACTCCCGACGGACTTCAGAAGGTAATGGACACAATAGTTGAATTTGCAGAAGGCAGAAAAATAGTGATGTTTGGAGCAGGCGGTGAACGAGATTTGTCAAGAAGAGCTCCCATGGGAGAAATTGCAGGAAAATACTGCGACTTAAGCATACTCACTTCCGACAATCCGCGTTTTGAAGATCCTTACGACATATGCGTTGAAATTTCCAAGGGCGTTGAAAAAGCAGGCGGAAAGTACGAAATAATAGTTGAAAGAGACAAAGCAATTTATTATGCTGTTGACAATTCAAAACCCAAGGATGTAATATTGTTGGCGGGAAAATCTACGGAGCCTTACCAGGACATGGGCACAGAAAAAGTTCCGTATGATGAAGGATACATTGCGAAAATGGCAATAATAGATGTAGAGAAAAAAAGAGGATTAAGGAATTAGTCACAAAGGAGTTTAACATGCAAGGCAGCGGACAAATAATAAGAGTAATAATAGTATCATTTTTAATAGCACTGTTTCTTGGACCGGTTGTAATACCGGTGCTGAAGCGCCTTAAAGTGGGACAAAGCATCAGGGAGGAAGGCCCTAAGTCTCACTACAGTAAATCAGGCACTCCCACCATGGGCGGAATAATAATTGTTTTGGCAGTACTTATTGCAATAGCTACCAGCGGTTATTACACTCAGGAAATATGGGCTGTGATGTTTTTCATATTTGGATTTGGATTTATTGGATTTTTAGACGATTATATAAAGGTAGTTCTCAAAAGAAATTTGGGACTCAGGGCATATCAGAAAATTTTAGGGCAGGTAGTGTTTGCTGTCCTTCT
>NZ_JAJUJR010000382.1 GCF_029265225.1 Sedimentibacter sp. | reverse complement strand
CAATGTCCCTGGAAGCCATCACTCATCCCTTTGATGAAGAAAGACTATATTTTGATGAATTCAGCAGAGAAGTTCTTTCATTTGCAGATGTGGTGTCAACAGGTTCAGGATGTACAAATTTATTTAATTATGAAAAAATATTGAACATTCTTCTTGATGAATGTTTAAGTCCTTTGGTGATTGATGCTGAAGGAATCAATTTGTTAAGTCTTGAAAAATTAAAACACCACTGCCAGGAAATTATTTTGACACCTCATTACGGAGAAATGGCTAGGCTTTTAAATAAGAGCATTTCAGAATTGAGAGAAAATATAGTTGAAACAGCAAAAAACTTTTCAATCTCCTATAATGTATTCCTTGTGCTGAAGGGAGCAAGGACTGTAATATCATGTCCTGATGGCAGCATCTTTGTAAACACTACAGGCAATCCGGGAATGGCAACTGCAGGAAGCGGAGATGTATTAACCGGTATCATAACATCATTTATAGGACAGAAAATTCCCATTAAGCATGCCCTTATGGCTGCTGTATTCATTCACGGACTTGCCGGAGACATTGCTGCAAAAAATGTTGGAGAATATTCACTTATTGCAGGTGACATAATAAAGTACCTGCCTGAAGCATTTAAGGAAATCTCAGAATACTGAGATTTCCTATTACTTTATCCACGTTCAAGGGCAGTGGGACCAGTCCTGGTCATTTCCACAATGCCGAAGGGTTTAAGGAGTTCTAAAAAAGCATTGTTTTTGTCTTCGTCTCCGGTAATTGAAACAATAATGTTTTTATGGCTGACATCAATTATGTTTGCCTTGAATATATTTACTATCTGAACAATTTCAGACCTTTTTTGCCCTTCAGAGTTCACCTTTATCATCATCAGCTCGCGCTGTACGGAGGATTCAGAAGAAAGTATTGAAATTTTAATAACATTGATAAGCTTGTGAAGCTGTTTTGTTATTTGTTCTATGACATAGGAGTCGCCGGTTACAGTTACGGTAATCCTTGAAATTTTAGGATCCTGTGTTTCAGCTACATTGAGGCTGTCAATGTTGTAACCTCTTCTAGTAAAAAGTCCGGCAACCTTGCTCAGAGTTCCTGAATAGTTTTCAACAAGTATTGACAATAATATTTTTTTGTTTTCGCTCATGATCTTCCTCCTAAACGCGGAACCGAAGGTATTTCAGGATCCACAATGCATTCAAGCACAAAAGGTTCATTATCCTTGAACATTTCCTGTATTGCCTCGTCTATTTGTTCATTGCTAGAAATTTTCATGGATTTAATGCTGTACGCATCTGCAACTTTCATAAAGTCTGGATTGAACCCGAATTCTATGCCGTAGTAAGATTGCCTGCCATAGGCATTTTTTTGAAGCTCTCTCACCATGCCGAGTTTTCCGTTGTTAAAAATAATGAATTTAACGCCAACGTTGTGTTCTCTGGCAACAGCAATATCACTCATGAGCATCTGAAAGCCGCCGTCTCCCATGGAAGCAATTACGAATTCCTCCGGCTTCGCCATTTTTGCACCGATTGCGGCAGGAAGACTGTATCCCATTGTACCAAGTCCGCCTGATGTAAAGAATTTCTTGTTGAAGCCTGCTGAAAAGCTGTGAGCAGCCCAAATCTGATTAAGACCTACATCAGCAACCCATGTTCCTTTTTCACCTATGAAGTCAGAAATCTTTCTTATTAACAGTCTTGGGTTCATGGAGCTTTCATGTGAATATATTTTTTCCATATATTCCTGGCGCATGCGCTGTGAGGATTGTACCCAATCAGTGGTATCCAGGCTGTAATCGCAGTTTAATAAGTTTACAATTATATCCTTTGCGTTTCCAACTATGGGGACTCTTGTTACAAAGTTTTTACCTATTTCTGCAGGGTCAATGTCAATGTGAATAATATTCTGGCTGAATGATTTCTTCATCATTGATGTGGATCTATCTGCAAAACGGGCACCGATAACTATCAACAAATCAGAATCGTTTATCATCCTGTTTACGAACGGATAGCCGTGAGAACCAATGAGTCCTGCAAAATAAGGGCTTGTGTTTGAAAAGGAATCTACTCCCATGAGAGTGCATACTACCGGAATTTTTGTTTTTTCCACAAACATGTTAAGTTCATCAATGGCCATGGCTGACCTTATGCCTCCGCCTACACAGATTACTGGTTGTTGGGATTTGTTAATCATTTCAACGGCTTTTTTGATTTGTTTTGCATTGCCGCTCAAAGTAGGCTTATATCCTCTTATGTTCACTTCTTCAGGGTAAGAGAAGTCAATTGATGTTTCCTGAACATCACGTGGAATGTCTATTAAAACAGGTCCTTTTCTTCCGGTGGAAGCGATATAAAAAGCTTCCTTCAGTATTCGCGGAAGTTCCTTTGCAT
>NZ_JAJUJR010000158.1 GCF_029265225.1 Sedimentibacter sp. | reverse complement strand
GATTCACAAGCATATAACAAATCAAATAAAAACATCGTTGAAATCCAACGATGTTTTTTTGTCTATTTGAGAAAATAAAAAAGCATAAGATGCAGGGGATAGGCTGCATAAAACATAATCTGCAAAAACTTGTTTTTAAGCCCCTGTTCACCGTTATAAAAATAAATCAGCGGAAGAGCAAGAAGAGAAAACTGCTGCAGGGGTGAAGACATAAGGTTTGTAAAAAGCATTATTCCTGCCATATACAATATTTGCTTTTTCCTTGGGAAATTCCTTGTGTAATAAAATGACAGTATGTAAATGACTCCCATTATGCTGTAGTCAACGGACAGAACCATTGCCAGAATTCCTGTAGCCGCAATAACCAGGCTTTTGTTGAAGTTGAACTTTCCTTCTTTGTTTTCAATTAAATAGATTGCAGCAAGACCAATAAACAATGTGAAGAAAATGTTCTGATGCGCAAAGCCAATTTTTCCGTAAAAGGCCAAATCAAATGGAATTTCAGAAACCACGGCAAACAGCAGCAATCTTTTACCGTATTTTTTTACGTCCCCTGTGTGAAAGTAACCTTCCACCAGAAGGAAACAGTAAACCGGAAATGCAATCCTTCCAATGATTCTGTAAATATTCTCTCCGCTTTGAAAAATTGCTCCGTAATGGTCAATTATCATTGTTGCAAGTGCAATAATCTTCAAGAACAAAACGTTCATTTTTATCTCCTGTTATAAATATATTCATTTAGTTTCAATTATATCATCGACTGTTGAATGCTGCAATATTTATACTATTTCCATGGAAATATTGTTTGAAGAGACAGCGCATGTATAGTATAATGCATGTGACTGAATTAAAATTAAATATATTAGAGGATAATCATGAATATAAAAGAGATTCTATACAAACTTGTTTCTGTTCAAAGCGATACAGGAACAGCAAGAGAAAAAGACATGGCACAGTGCATTTATGAAATAATAAAAGAACATGAATACTTCAAAAAAAATCCTGAACTTTGCGGTATGTATGAAAGTGAAGATTTTTTGGGAAGAACGGCTGTATGGGCTTTAAGAAGAGGCACAACTGACAAGACAATAGTGCTGTCGGGACATTATGATGCTGTTGAAATAGAATCATACGGCACATTGAAAGGCTATGCATTGAAACCTGATGAACTTAAGGAAAAACTTAAGGATTTAACCCTGCACGATGATGCCAAAAATGATCTGCAAGACAGCGACTGGTTTTTTGGCAGAGGCGTATGCGACATGAAGGCAGGAATAGCCATAGACATAGACGGTGTGCTTGAGGAAATAAACAGTGACGTCAATGTTTTGTTTGTTGGAGTCCACGACGAGGAAAACCTGTCTGCCGGCATGAGACAGTCAACAAGATTGTTAAGCGAGCTTAAGGATAAGTACAATCTTGATTACAAGCTTATAGTTATCACTGAGCCTCATGGAAGGAAGAAGAATGATACATTCAAAATTTCTCTTGGCTCAGTGGGAAAAATAATGCCTTTGATAGTTGCCAAGGGAAAAATAGCTCATTCAAGCGATGTAATGGAAGGTTTGAACTCAACTGCCATAATGGCAGAGATAATTTCCAACATGGAACTTAATCCGATTTTGTGTTCAACCGACAGAAATATGACAACTCCTCCTCCGACTGTCCTTTACGCCAGAGACATGAAGGAAACATATGACGTTTCAATACCTGAATACAGTTCTGTGTTTTTGAACTATCAATTTTTAAAGAGCAAGACTCCTGAAAAAATCATTGAAGAAGTGAAAAATGTATGCTTGAAGTCAATGGAAGACGTAATCCAAAAGTACAACCGAGCATATGATATTTTAAATGAAAATTACAGCCTCAAGGGAAACAACAAAAGAAGCTACAAGCCTTTGGTCTACACATTCGAGGAAATTGAAAGCATTGCTTCAGAAAACAATGACAATTACAGCCAGCTGAAGAAAGAATATTATAACAACATAAACAGTCTTGTAAGAAACAACGAAATATCCATGCAGGATGCAGGAATTCTAATAGTAAAAAGAACAATCGAGCTTTCTGCCATTACAGAACCTGTTGTAGTAATAGGAGTGATTCCTCCTTACTATCCTGCAGTAAACAACAACTACCTTTCAAACAACAATGAGATGTTTGAAAATTCAATTGAGAAGATGCTTGCTGAAGAATATGGCTTGAAACTTGAAAAGGAAAGCTACTTCATGGGAATAAGCGACGGCAGCTACACTTCATGCACAGACAGACATGGTGAAGAGGAAGTTATGGCCAACATGGTCACTTCAAAGGAAATTTACGATATTCCTTTTGATTACATTGAAAAAATCTCTGCTCCGGTAATTGTTCTGGGTCCATGGGGAAAGGAATATCACACTGTTGCTGAAAGAGTATATATGCCGGATGTTGAAAAAACAGTCCCTGAATTGATCAGAATGATAATAAACACAATTTAACTATTTTCTGTTATTTTCTTTGAGTGTGCTGTTTAGCTCGGCATTTATACTGATTACAATATTTGCATAAATTAATCTGTACTGCTAAAAAATATCAAAACTGGATATTTACAGAGTATCAGCCTGTAATATAATGAAAGTATCAATGATTAGGAGGCTGTTATGAAAGAAAACTCAAAGAAATATTCAGTATATAAAATGGCGGTTGTGGGTCTTATGGCAGCGATGGTTTTTGTAGCAACTAATTTCAGGATTGAAATTCCCACACCTCTTGGAAAGACCATGCTTCATCTTGGAAATGTAATGTGTATTTTAAGCGGGCTTTTGTTTGGAGGAACTGTCGGAGGACTTGCCGCAGGTTTTGGCTCAGCCATATTTGACTTGTTTGACCCGGCTTTTGCCCCGGAATTCTGGATTACATTTATCATGAAATTTGCAATGGGTTATGTGGCCGGAAAAATTTCTCACATGGGAAATTACAACGGCGAGAACAAAAAAATAAATATTATTGCTGCAGTTGTTGGAGCTGCATTATATGTATCACTGTACATTTCAAAAACAATAATTCTTCAGTATGTTGTGCTTCAAAGCACCTGGGAAGCTGTGGCTGCAGTTGCAGGAACAAAATTCATTGTATCATCAGCAAATGCCGTAATAGCAGTAATAGCATCAATTGCTCTGTCCTTGACCATAAGGCCTGCGTTAAAGGCAGCCGGAGTGTTTGAAAAACTTGAAAACCGTTAAATAAAATATGATTTGTTTAATAAATTAAAAAAGGCAGCTCCCATTGCTGCCTTTTTCCAATTTTAAGAGGTGACTATTTTTATTATGCAAGCATTTTAAGGATTGAAGCTTTTGGCCTTACACCTACCATGCTGTTTACAACTTTTCCGTCTTTCATTACTGCCAGTGTAGGAATGCTCATTATTCCAAATGCAGATGCAAGTTCCGGCTGTTCGTCTATGTTGACTTTTCCGACTTTTGCATGGCTTACTTCCTTGGCAATTTCATCAACAACCGGAGAAACCATTTTACATGGTGTGCACCATGATGCCCAGAAGTCAAGCAATACCGGTTTATCTGATTTTAAAACTTCCTGTTCGAAGTTGTCTTTTGTAATTTTTATTGTGCTCATAATTCCATCTCCTTAATTTATTATAGACTTATTTTATCACACAATGGATATTTGACAGTGATTAAGTCACATGAAGAGAAATAAAAAATTATTAAAATGATAAATTATGAAATTTACTTTTATCGGCAATACTACTATAATATAAGTACTTAAATTTATATTTATAAATGTAAGGAGACAACCATGAAAAATTTATTTTTGAAAACAGACGGGGGATTAGTCCCGATAGATGAAAAAATTGCTGAAAAATATGATTTGAAGAAAGGAACAAGATCTCCGTTCAACCGATTATGGATTGTTGATGAAAGCGGAAAAGCAGGAGATGGAGTTAACGACACATCAAGTCCCGGCGTGGATGAAATGCCTGCAGGTGAAGGACTCGAAGATGATGAGATTGTTGAATTTGAAGAAACGGGAGCAATAATGTCGCAATCTGAAATTATTGATTTTTCCCACGGAACCGATTCGGATATATAATTAAAGGGCGCATGAGCGCCCATTTTTTATTGTTATGAACTTTTTACTTTGCTGTCTCTGAAAATTAAAACCTTTGTGCCGTCTCCCAGCGTTTTTTCGTCCATCTTAGTGCCGTTTACAAAGGTTTCACCGTTTTCGTCCAGTCTGATTTCAAGTTTTCTGTTGCCGTCGCCTATGGTGTATGCAGGATATTGTCCATCGCCGTCCACATTGCTGTTAATGATTACAACATTATCAACCTGCACAGAAGCGTAGTTAACAGATGTTGCATTTCCGCCGTCTCCACCGGCTCCTCCGTTGGCATCTCCGCCTGAAGCGGTTGTGCCGTCTTCATTTTGATGAGATCTTGATTTCTGAAGCTGCTTAATTTGTTCTGTGCTCAGAGCAGTTTCTCCCTCGCCTAATGCATCAGGAACTGTAGGAATTTCAATTCCTGCTTCAATTTCATTTATAGCCACAGCTATAAGTCCGTATGCCTGGGAAGCGCCTCCGCCTTCTCCGCCGTCACCGCCGTCGCCGCCGGCTCCTCCTGCAGAAGTAGCTGTCTGGCTTATGCTGATTGATGTGCTTATATCAATTGTATTATCGCTGTCAACATCCTCGATGCTTTGTACTACGTCTTCGTTTTCTTCATTTTCCGGATGTTCGCAGCATCCATTGTTTCTGCTCCATGTACCCAAGGTTCCCTGAGTGCTGGGGTTGTTATATTTTTTGTACATATTATCAAACTCCAAATTAATTTACAAGAATCAATAATCTTGTACAATATTTTATGCACAATATGGCAATTGTGTACAAACATTGAAAAAATATTTTATTTTAAAAAATAATATTGACAATTGAATAGTTGTTCAACTATAATTAAGATAACAGTTGAACAACTATTCAACTAAAGAAAGCAGGTGATTGTTTGTCAAAAGATGAAATATTCTGTGATTGTGATGTCATACACGCAGATGTTCTGGAAGAAGTTAAAACAAGGATGCCTATTGAAGAGGATCTTTATGATTTGTCTGATTTTTTCAAAGTTTTAGGAGACAGCACAAGGCTTAAAATAATATCTGCACTTGATGCTCATGAAATGTGCGTTTGCGACATAGCTGTTCTATTGAACATGACAAAATCGGCAATTTCTCATCAGCTTAGGTATTTGAAGCAGGCGGATCTTGTGAAGTTCAGAAAAGAAGGTAAGGTTGTTTTCTATTCTCTTAAGGATGATCACGTAAAAGACATCTTTGAAATAGGAATGGAACATATTAAGGAAAAATAAATAAAACAAAATTTGGAGGACGTTATGAAAAAGAAATTTATACTTGAAGGCTTGGATTGTGCAAACTGCACAGCAAAAATTGAAAGAGAAGTTAATGCTCTTAAGGGAGTGGTAAGTGCTTCTGTCAGCTTTATGACCACTAAAATGATAATTGAAGGTGATGAGGATAAAATGGCTGACATAATTGCTGCAGCAGAAAAAATTGTTAACAAATATGAGCCACGCGTAAAAGTTAAGGTATTATAGGAGCACATATG
>NZ_JAJUJR010000272.1 GCF_029265225.1 Sedimentibacter sp. | reverse complement strand
TGGGAGCCCTGGGAGCTGCCTCGTATGCTTTTGAAAAATTTGAATCATCAAAGGAGGTATTATGAGCGAAGAAGTAAAAAAAGCAAAGACTGTTGATCCTAATTCTGCAAAATAC
Organism: Sedimentibacter sp.; assembly: GCF_029265225.1. Classification (GTDB taxonomy): domain Bacteria; phylum Bacillota; class Clostridia; order Tissierellales; family Sedimentibacteraceae; genus Sedimentibacter. The sequence goes on along the minus strand of NZ_JAJUJR010000272.1, from coordinate 3,670 downwards.
ATGCTGAATAAAATCATCGAAGACCATTATGCAGGATTAAAGATTGCAAAGGACAACGGAGAAAAAATAGGATGGTGTGCAAGCAACTTTCCTCAGGAAATTTATGAAACATTGGGAATTAAGGTTGGATATCCTGAAAACCAGGCTGCTGCAATTGCTGCAAGAGGAGCAGGAGCAAAGCTGTGCGAGGTTTCAGAATCAGATGGATATTCAAATGATATTTGTGCTTATGCAAGAATAAGCCTGGCTTACGCAAAACTCAAGGATGTTCCCGAACAAAATATGCCCCTTCCGGATTTTCTCCTGTGCTGCAACAACATATGCAACTGCATGATTAAATGGTATGAAAATTTGTCCAAGGAATTAAATATTCCGCTTATATTAATAGACATTCCATTCAATCCCGATTATGAGTTGTCCGATTCGGAATTCAATTATGTGAAAGCACAGTTTCTGGATGCAATCAGGCAGCTTGAAGAAATAACCGGGAAGAAGTGGGACAATGATAAGTTCAAGGAAGTCATGGAAAATTCCAAAAGAGCATCAAGAGCATGGCTAAAAGCAACATCATACACTCAATATGAACCTTCTCCATTAAATGGATTTGATTTGTTAAATCACATGGCAGTTGCCGTATGTTCAAGAGGAAAAAAAGAATCAGGAGAAGCATTTGAACAGCTGGCAAAAGAATATGAACAATCTGTGAAGGACGGCACGAGCACTTTCAGGGCAGAAGAAAAATACAGAATATTGTTTGAAGGAATTGCATGCTGGCCTCATTTAAGAGCTACTTCACAGGGCTTGAAATCAAGAGGAATGAACATGGTAGGCACAATATACACACAGGCTTTCGGATTTGACTATGAAGATTTTGACGACATGATAAGACGCTACTGCAGTGTGCCAAATGCAATCAATCTGGAATTATCAAGAGACAAGAGAATCGACATCATAAAAAACACGAAGACACAGGGAGCATTGGTTCACACCAACCGTTCATGCAAACTGTGGAGCGGATTTATGTATGAGATGAGCCGCCAGTTCGGAGAAGCATGTCATATACCTGTTGTATCATTTGACGGCGATCAGGCAGATCCAAGGAATTTTTCTGAAGCTCAGTACGATACAAGAGTCCAGGGTCTGCAGGAATTAATAGATGCAGGCAGAGGAGGTTCAATATGAGGACTGTAAATGAAATTTTTGAGCAGTTCGGCAAAGCTGCCGGACATCCAGAACACATGATGAAACAGTATTTGAAAGACGGCAAAAAAGTTGTGCTTTGCGCTCCTGTTTACACTCCCGAAGAAATCATACATTCCATGGGAATGGTTCCCTTTGGAGCATGGGGTGCAGACAAGGAAATCGAAGGTGCCAAGAGATATTTTCCTGCATTTATCTGCAGCATAATGCAAAGCATTTTGGACTTGGGAATTGACGGCACTTATGACGGGGCAACAGCAATAGTGATACCATCTTTGTGCGACTCATTGAAAGTATTGGGTGAAAACTGGAAGTATGCTGTTCCCGGCATTCCATTCATTCCCATGACATATCCTCAAAACAGAAAAACAGAAGCTGGCAGAGAATTTACAAAAAACAGCTATAAAAGAGTAATAAAAGATTTGGAAAAATATTCGGGTGAAAAGTTTTCCATGAAATCACTGGCTGAGTCAAACAAAGTATATAACAATCACAACCACGCAATGAGAAGACTTTCGGATATGCTGCCTGATTATGATTTTATTACTCCAAAGCAAAGAAGCGACATTTTCAAAAGTGCATTTTTCATGATGAAGGAAGAACACACAGCCTTGGTTGAAGAGCTTATGGAAGCCCTTGAGAAAACTGAAACAAAACAAAACAGTAAAATCAGAGTAATCACTACCGGAATAATTGCTGACAACAGCGATTTGTTGTCAATACTTGAAGAAAACAACATGGTGGTAGTGGGAGATGACATAGCCAACGAATCAAGACAGTACCGGGTTGATGCCCCATGCATTGAAGATGCACTGGATAGTTTGGTTGAAAAATTTGTCAGCATGGACAATTGCTCTGTTTTATACGACATGGATAAGAAAAGAGGGGATCACATTGTAAACATGGCTGCAGAAAAAAAAGCAGACGGAATAATTATTCTTATGACTAAGTTTTGCGACCCTGAAGAATTTGACTATGTAATGTTGAAAAAAGCATTTGAAAAAGCCCGTATACCTTTTGTAACAATTGAAGTTGACAGGCAGATGGTCAACTATCAACAAGCTAACACAATTATTCAAACTTTTAGTGATATGTTAAATTAATCTTGGAGGGATATTATGAACAATCTTGATTCAAATAATAAAGTAAATTGGATGAATTGTTTTTCTGTGGCTGCTGTATGGTTCGGAACTCACGTAGGCGGAGGGTTTGCCATGGGTACTCAGACTGTGAACTTTTACAGCAAGTATGGCTGGACTGCACTTATTATGCCTGCAATGGCAATGCTTTTGCTGGGAATAGTATTTTACTACGCTTATAACTTTGCAAGACTTACAAAGACATATGATTATCGTGGCTATATAGAAAAATTCTATCATCCCTATGATAAATTTTTTGCCACTATACTGGATATTGCATTCATCGTATTCATGTGCGTGCCTGTAGGAGCATCTTTAGCCGGCGGTGCAACAGTGCTGCAGACGACATTCGGAGTACCGTACCTGCTAGGAGCGGTAATAATAACAGCAGTATTTTTCATATCGGCAATATTCGGCGTAAAGTTCATAGCAAAGCTTTCAACAGTATTGACAGTTGTCATACTCATCACATTGCTTTCAATTGCATTTCTGGGAATTAATCTGCACTTCGGACAAATATCCGAAATACTTGCAAATCAAAAAATTTCAGAAGGTTTCAGCTTTAAGGATGCGTTCATAAATGTGTTCGTGTATGCAGCTTTCCAGGCATCAATTGCACCTATGATTTCTGTTGCAGGCATTATCAAAAACAAAAAAGAAGTTAAAGCAACAGCAGCAATGGGAATCATAATCAATGCCACAGCTCTTACAATCATGGCAGTTTTATTGCTTGGATGGCTTCCGGATATCATAAAGAATCCTCTTCCTGTGCTCACTGTGGTTAAGGAACTTAACAAACCAATATTGTTCTGGTTTTATGTAATTGCGCTTTTGGCAGCATATTTGTCTACAGCTTCCACATTCCTGTTTGCAGTGGGCTTAAGATATAAAAACGCTAAATTTTTCAATAAGCTCAGCAAAGAAAATATATTCAACAAAAAACCTGAGATACGAACATATGTGGTGATTTTTCTGTCACTGGTATACTGCCTGATAGTTTCTCTGGGAGGATTGATGCCAATCATACTCATCGGTCAAAAAGCAATGGGTTATTCATATTTATTCCTTATTATAATACCTCATCTCATAATAGGACCAAAAAAGTGCAGGGCACTGGAACTTAAAGAAGACAAAACCAAACAAACATCAGCCGAAGAAGCAGCATATTAAGATACAAGGAGCAAACATGGAATTGCTGGACAAAACTATAATTGAATGTTTTAAAGAAAGGGTCAGAACAACTCCTCATAATACGGCAGTAATATATGCTGATGAAACATACACATGGAAGCAGATTGATGAAATTTCAGACATGCTTTCCGTGAAGTTCA
>NZ_JAJUJR010000228.1 GCF_029265225.1 Sedimentibacter sp. | reverse complement strand
CCTGTGACTTTTATGTTGCATAATTCATACCAATTTAATAATTTGTCAAAAAACTGAATAAATGAGGCTTTTGCGCGGCATGAGAATTACATGGACACAAAAATTTATCAATAATGATAAAAGGGACAGGAGTGTTTAAAAATTACTTTGTTTTTCAATTAATACTGAATTTATTAATTTTGAAAAATGATTCTCAAATATGATAAAAGTTGTTGTTATACCTCGACAGAATAACAAAGAACCATTACAACTTATAAAAAAATATTGAATTATATTAATTTAAATTTTGTACAAGAGTATTTTTTATATTATAATATATATACAATATTAATAGGGGGTGGAATTTATGAATTATGAACAAGCAATAAGCTATATAAGAGCAGTGCACAACAACGGTACAAAACTGGGCCTTGAAAGAGGCATGCGTCTTAATGAACTCCTTGGTAATCCCCAGGACAGTTATAAAATCATACACGTTGCAGGCACCAACGGAAAGGGTTCAACCTGCAACATGATACATGATGTTCTTGTTGCATCAGGTTACAAAACAGGCTTATTTATAAGCCCTCATCTTGAAGACTTTACAGAACGAATTCAAATAAACAAAGTCCCTATTGACACAGAATCACTTGTAAGAATTACGCAGGTTGTAAAAGAAAAAATTGACATAATGCATGAAGAGGGATATGGAGAATTCACCGAATTTGAAGTTGTAACGGCAATAGGATTTAAATATTTCCAGGAACAAAAAATTGATGTGCTGGTGCTGGAGGTAGGGATGGGTGGAAGGCATGACGCAAGCAATGTTATAAAGGACAGCATTGTATCAGTGATCACATCCATAAGCCTAGACCATACGGAATATCTGGGAAATACCCTGGCTGAAATTGCATGGGAAAAGGCAGGAATAATAAAGGAAAATTCCAATGTTGTCATTTATCCGCAACAGGATGAAATAGTGGATGTAATAGTTGAGGAAGCCAAAAAGAAAAATACCAGAGCTTATGTTGCCGACCCTGAAAACATAAGAATTATCAAGAATGATTTAACAGGACAAGTTTTTGAGTATATGAAAAAAGATGTGTTCAACATAGGTGAAATGAAAATAAATTTCCTCGGAGAACACCAGATTTACAATACAGCAACAGTGCTGCTGGCTCTGGAGGTAATAAAAAATGCAGGATTCAACATAACCGAAGAAAACATTGTATCCGGTCTCAAAGAGAGCAGATATCCCGGAAGATTTGAAGTCATAAGCGAAAATCCAGTGATCATTCTGGACGGAGCACACAACATTAACGGTATAGAATACTTTTCAAGGGCTGTGTCAAATAATTTTAAGGACAAAAAGATAACATTGTTTTATGGAATGCTGAAAGATAAAAACCCAGAGTCGGTTCTTAGCTATTTGTTTCCCATAAGCAAGAAAATTTATACCATTACTCCAAACAGTCCAAGGGCAATGAGTTCACATGAAATGGCTGAACTGATAAAAAGACATACTGACGTGGAAACTGTGCCATTAGATAGTGCAGAGGATATAATTCATATCATTGACAGCATGGACAAAGACGATGTGGCGGCATTTGTAGGTTCTTTGTATATGATTGGGGAAGTAAGGACAATCATTAAAAAACATCAGAAAAAGTAATTTTAAAAATAGAGGGATATAAATGAGCATATTGATGAGCATCAGGACTGAACTCACACACATAGTGGAAGCCCTAAAGGCAGTTACAAATGTGGACATAGTCCTGGTGGATGAGAAGCTTGACCGAATCGTTTCAACAGTGGGAAAAAATTTTGCTGCAGGGGATAAGGCTCCGCTTTTTTCCGCATTTCACAACTGCATCATGACAGGTGAGCAATATTTTATTGAAAACCCCAAGGATGATGTAATCTGCCGCAACTGCACGTCCAAGGAAATGTGCAGGGAGCTTGTTGAATTCTGCATACCTGTCAGGTTTAACAATGAAATAATAGGTGTTCTTGGAATGTGCGCCTACGATGAGCTGGCAAAAAAAAATCTCCTTACAAACAAGGAAAGCTACATGAATTTTGAGAGCCAGCTAAGCCGCATCATATCCACAATACTTAGCGAAAAGAACATTACTCGCAAGCTTGAATACAGGTCATCAGAGCTTCTCACGCTCATAAATTCCATAAATGAAGGAATTATAATCATAAACAACAGCAAGGAAATAATAACAATCAACAACTACATAAGTGAGAAATTGAATATAAAAACCAACACCATGCCAGACATCACAGAACTTTTGACTGAAAAGGCATATAAAAAACTTGCTTCCCAGCATTTTAACGCAGGGGTTGGTCCTGTAACACTTAATGGAATGGAATTTGTAATCAATGCAAATCCGATTGTTATAAAGGGAGAACAGGAAGGGATAGTCTTTGTTTTATCAGATTTTGATAAAATGAAGGAATCCGTTCTGGAAGAAAACAGGAAAAAAGACCTTATAACATTTGAAGAAATTGTAGGTGAAAGCGAAGCCATACTTCAGGCCAGGAGGGAAGCAATACAGGTTGCCCAGATGGATGCTTCCGTTCTTATTATCGGAGAAACTGGAACCGGCAAGGAAGTTTTCGCAAGAGCCATTCATTCAGCCAGCAGGAGAAAAAACGACGTGTTCATGGCTGTAAACTGCGGCGCCATTCCTGAAAATTTAATTGAAAGCGAACTCTTTGGATATGAGAAAGGATCCTTCACGGGAGCAAGCAGCTCGGGAAAAGCAGGAAAATTTGAAATATGCAAGGACGGAACCCTTTTTCTTGATGAAATTGGGGACCTTCCTTTCCTTATGCAGGTAAAATTAAACCGTGCTCTGGAGGAAAAGGAAATAGTCAGAGTTGGAGGCAATTCTCCCATCAAGGTAAATCCAAGGATAATTTCGGCAACCCACAAGAATTTAAACACTCTTGTAGAGAAAAATCTGTTCAGGGACGACCTTTTTTACAGGCTGAATGTTGTGCCCATACATCTGCCTTCCCTGAGGGACAGGGGTTACGACGTCATAATTCTTGCAAGGTTTTTCCTGAACCGTTTTTCTAAGGCATACAGCAAGGATCTTTCAGGATTTACTCCTGAAGCAGAGAAGATTCTCATGAAACACAATTTCCCAGGCAATATAAGGGAACTGAGAAATTTAATAGAATATGCAGTGATTTTTGAGGAGGACAACCTCATCGGCGCGGAAAATCTGCGGAAAAAAATCGGGAAAGAAAAGGAAACGGAAAATTTAAAGCTTTCTGATCTTACAAAGTCCTATGAAAAATCAATTATAACTAACAGAATAAGGAATCTGGGTGATTCTGTGGACTCGAAAAAAGAAGCAGCCCGTCAGCTTGGAATAAGCATTGCAACATTGTACAGGAAACTTGAAGACTGACAGAATCTTATAAATAATCCTTCATTGTATTTTAGTCATATTCAAATTAATTTTGACTTTATATAGTTTTTAGGGTAAAATAATATATTAGAATTATAAATAAGTTGAGGTAACAATGAACAGAAATTTTAAAACATCCAGTATTACAGAATCAGCAATGATAACGGGAATTCTTGTTATCCTGGCATATCTGTCTAATTTTTTTTCGCTTGTAATGTTTTTTTACCCTACACCTGCAATTATTCTGGCTAAAAGAAAGGGATTGAAGTATTCAGTGCTTTCCCTCATAGCCTCTGATATTTTGGTTTCAATGCTTTTGGGTGTTCAAACCGGAATGATATTCCTGATTTTATACACTCCTCTGGCTGTTGCACTTGCTTACGGAGTATGCAGGGATGAAGATGCCAACAAAACCATTTTATACGGCTCCGCGGCTTACATGGTTTCTTTTGTTGTCCTGATTCTTCTCATGAATGCTGTAATGGGCATTAATTTTGTACAGCAGATGACTGAAATGTATGATGAAAGCATAAATATTATGAAAGAGATGGTTTCCAATATGCCTGCAGGTGCAAACAGCCCGGGCGCAGAAGAAATGATCAAATCATTCGATGAAATGGGAAAAACCATGAATTACATCATAACAAATGTTTTTCCGGCTATTCTCATTGTTGCCTCTGTTATAACATCTTATATCAATTATGTGGTTGCCAGCAAATTTGCTAGGCGTTTTTCCATAAGCATCAGACAGCATGAAGGACTGAGCTACTTTTCATTTCCAAGAACATTTATGGCTGCCATGGCCGCACTTCTTGTTTTGTCATTTGTGCTTAATTTATTCAACATAAATGTAAACT
>NZ_JAJUJR010000393.1 GCF_029265225.1 Sedimentibacter sp. | reverse complement strand
CCTGCATATCATGTCATTTATGTCATTGTAGCTTGGAGTCCTGTATCCGTAGCGTATGCCGTCATACCTGCCAAGGTTTGAGGAAGCTTCAGCACATGCAAGTATATAGTAAACAGGAAGAGCATATTTTAACTGAGGAAGACTGATTGGAACTATTTCTGCTCCAAGAGACTCATAGACCTTCAATGCATTTTCAATGGACTCTCTTACGTCATCTCTTATGCCTTCAAAATATTCCTTTGCTATTCCTATTTTCATTCCCTTGATGCTGTCATTTAATGTATCAGCTGTCTTTGTTCTGCTTCCTTGTGATGTTGCATCATTTTTGTCATAAATGGATATGGCGTCATATACAATGGCAGCATCTTCAACTGAGGAAGTTATGGGTCCTATCTGGTCAAAGCTTGAAGCATAGGCAATGAGGCCATATCTTGAAACAGTGCCGTATGTAGGTTTAAGTCCCACAAGGCCGCAGAAGCTTGCGGGCTGTCTTACAGACCCTCCTGTATCAGATCCCAGCCCATATGCTGCAATGTTTCCTCCAACGGCAGAAGCTGCACCACCTGAGCTTCCTCCAGCCACATGGGATGTGCTGTGGGGATTGAGTGCTCCGCCAAAGCAGGAAGTTTCACAGGATGAACCCATAGCAAATTCATCCATGTTTGCTTTTCCCATGAGGACGGCATTTTGATTTTTCAGGATATTCCACACTGTTGCATCATATATGGGAACATAACCCTTTAGTATGTTAGAACAGCATGTTGTTTCAATATCCTTTGTAGATATGTTGTCCTTCAGTGTCATTGGTATTCCTTCAAGAGGAAGAAGGATTTCTCCCCTTGAAATTTTACCATCAACATCTCTTGCTGTCTTCATTGCTGTATCAGCTGTGACATTTACATAAGCATTAAGTTTTTTGTTTTCTGCTTCTATTGCCTTAATATATTTTTCTGTAAGCTCCGTGCATGATATTTCTTTGTCTCTGAGGAGTTTTCCTATATAATTGATTTTACTCATCATATCCTCCCCATCCTTTTTTTAACCAGGAAGCAGCCTTGTTCTCCGCCGTCCCTGTTTTTAAGAATCAATTCTCTGTCAAATGATTCTTCAATTTCATCTTCATGAAATGCATTTGTTATGTTGTTTATATCGTCAAAATCTTCAAATCCGTCTTCAACGGCTGAACTTATTGTATCAGCAAATCCGATTATTTCTGACATGTCATTGGTCAATGCTTCGATTTCATCATCTTCCACAGACAATTTTGCAAGTCTTGCAATTTTAATTATATCGTCCCTGGTAATCATACTTCCTCCTACCTGATTTTAATATGAACTTCTCTCAATTGCTGCTCTGTAACTTCTGACGGAGAATTTGTAAGAAGGTCCTGAGCACTGCTGTTCATCGGGAATGCAATTACTTCTCTGATGTTTTCTTCCCCTGTCAAAAGCATTACAATTCGGTCTATCCCCGGAGCCATTCCAGCATGAGGAGGAGCTCCATATTTAAATGCATTGTACAGCGCTGGAAATTTGCTTTCAAGATCCGCTTCAGTATACCCTGCAATTTCAAAAGCCTTCACCATAATGTCCGCATCGTGGTTTCTTACAGCACCTGATGAAAGTTCAATACCGTTACATACAATATCGTACTGATATGCAACAATGTCAAGAGGGTCTTTTGTCAGGAGAGATTCAAGCCCTCCCTGAGGCATTGAAAACGGGTTGTGTGTAAAAGCCACGTTTCCTGTGTTTTCATCTATTTCATACATAGGGAAGTCAACTATGAAGCACATTTCAAATTTGTCCTCATCAATCAAATCAAGCCTTTTTCCCAGTTCAGTCCTTATTTGTCCTGCAAGCTTCGGAGCATATTCTTTTTCATCTGCAATAAAGAACAATACGCAGCCAGGTTTTAATCCTGCAATTTCAGCCAGATCTATTTTGTCCTGTTCAGACAGGAACTTGTCAATTGGTCCGTGATACTTCATTTCATCGTCAACCTTAATGTATCCCAGTCCTTTCATTCCAATCTTCATGGCATAATCAAGCATGTTCTCAAAAAAGCTTTTTGATTGTGAAGCACAGTCCGGCACGTTTATGGCTCTTACAGTCTTTTTTCTGAACGGCGCAAAGTCAGTCTTTAAAAACATTTGGCTTATGTCTATTATTTCAAGTGGGTTTCTTAAATCAGGCTTGTCAGTTCCGTATTTTATCATGGATTCCTTGTATGGAATTCTTACAAACGGAGGCTTTGAAACCTTTTTATCTGAAAACTTCACAAAAGTGCTGTAAAGAACTTCCTCGGCAACGTTAAGAACATCCTCCT
>NZ_JAJUJR010000205.1 GCF_029265225.1 Sedimentibacter sp. | reverse complement strand
TAAAAGATGTTTCAGCTGTTCCACCACATTTCCCTGTTCCATCATCCATTCTCTTATTTCAGGATATTCTTCTCCAACTTCACTCATGACTTTGTCCCTTACAGGATAACTTAATTCAAGCCACTTTTTTGTGTGAGGAAGATCATCCAGGGTTTCTATGGGCTTAAGACAAGCCGCACAGCCTCCGCAGTTTGAGTGTCCGCAAACAATTATATTTTCAACCCCAAGATTAAGCACTGCATATTCAATGGCTGAAGTTGTGGCAACATATTCTGCAGTTTTCCTGTATGGGGGAACTATGTTGGCAATGTTTCTTATTATGAATAATTCTCCCGGAAGTGTTCCTGTTATCATGTTAGGATCAATGCGCGAATCAGAGCATGATATGAACAAAGTATGCGGGTTTTGACCCTTTTTAAGCCCCATAAAAAGCTCCTTGTGTACTTCAAAATCTTCCTGTCTGAACTTCACTATACCTTCTAAAAGCTTTTTCATAGAATCCTCCCATTCTGGTATAAAACAAACAGGATACCGTAGTATCCTGTTAATATAAAAATTATAGCATTGTCATTTGTGATTGTAAAGAAACTGATTATTTATTACTTATTACTGTCCCGGATTTATAAGTTTTTTAATGTTCTCCCTGCTAAAGATCTATGTTTGCTTTTGCAGCCTGTGAATGCTGCAGTTTTCTCGCAATATTGTATAAACGGCCGTCCTTTACAAATTTTGCCCCTGTCTGTTTGAAATGGAAATGTACATTTTTCTCAAGGCATTGGTTCCTTATGTCCAGGATCCATTCATATCTACAAATTCTTGCTTCGCTGCCTGATTCTCCTCCCACGGTTACTCCTTCAATGGAGGAATCAAGATACATGGACAAATCTATTTTTTCAAGCATGGGCTCGCAGATTATATGCTTGTGCTTTATGGGGAGGCTTTTAAAAATGGGCAGCCTGTAATTTGCCATTTCCTGATTTTCGCAGGTGCAGCAAATTGTAACATTGTCATACCCGTCTCCCCAGTCCCAGGGAAGATTTACATTGAAACGGTGTATTCTTTTTGTGACAATTAAAAAATGCAAATCATTTCTTGATGAAATCATGTTCCATGCTTCAATCCTGAAGTTGTCTGCATCTTCGAGAAAAAAGTCCGAAGTGAAACACGTGTAAACAATTTCATTTGTATTGAGCTTGTATTCACCAGTTCTTGATTTCCTGACCGGAAGATTGAAGTTTCCTGTCTTTGAAATCACTGAGCTGTCCCTGTCATATTTTGCATCTGTTCTATATACATAACAGTTTTTGCAGCCTGCACTTAATTTATGGCATCCATGCCACGGATTCCAGATAGCCATAATCTACTCCTTAAAATTTATTATATATTATATCATAATCACGCCGGCAAAACAATTGTTTGGACAATATGGATTTAACAGATAAATTAAAGAAGCAGCAGTGCAAGAAATATTATGTAGATGTTGTAAAGGCCATGGGCTATTATTAAGGACAGCACAGAGCAGTCTTTGACCTTATAAAGGCTTATTCCGTAAAAAGCTCCAAGACATGCAGTTATAAATACCTGAATGAAATTATTACCTCCCGGAAAATGCCATAAACCAAAAATAACGGCTGATATCACAACAGATATTTTTTTAGAACCGCTTACAGCTTCAATTCGCTGAATGAAATACCCTCTGAACAAAATTTCTTCGCCAGTTCCTACAAACATAATATAAAAAAATATGTTGTATATAATAAGTAATATATCAGTCTGCTTTGGACCAATTAAATAATATTTATAATCTCCAACCATGAGTGATACTGCCGTGAGAACCATAGCGCTTATTGAAAACACATACAAGCCTGCTGCAAGCTGTTTTAAAATATCTTCTTTTTTAAAAATCAAAGGACCTAAATGATTATCTGTAATTTTTCCTGCAATAAACGGAATTATAGTAAGAAGCACATAAAATAAAGGCCTTACAGCCAGTCTTACATAAAAATTTCTGATAAAACCCATTAAAAACGGTGCGTAATACACGATTCCAAATGCCAGGACAGCAACAACTGTCGCTTCAATTACAGATATTTTATTTTTAGCTTTTAAAAATTCTTCGTTCATATATTCTCCTAATCAGTTGTCTATTTAAAAGAATGCAATATCCATTATTAATAAAATTTAATTTGTTAATGTTTGCACCAATATCATTAAATCATACCAATGAACTCAAGTCAACAACACTGTTTCTAAAAAATAACCGCAGTATATAAAAAGATTTAATGCAGAAGATATATTACATTCTTATAGTGAGGTGATATTATGAAAATGAACAAATCTGCCGGAAGCATGCTGCTTGGCGCAGGATTGACTGCTGCTGCTGTTTATGCTGTTCCAGCAATAAAGAATTTTGCAGTAAACAAAATGAATAAGAAAGATATGTCAAGCAGCACTACTTCTGCCTATGACAAAATGTCAATGCGTTAATAAAAAGAATTAAATTAAAGCTCTGATAATCAAAGCAATCTGTAACTGACTCCGTTAAATCTTCCAATGCTGTAATGCATATGAGCCGGAAAGTTCTTAAGTCATAGTATGCCTGCTTATCAGAGCTTTATTTATAAGTTCATCAATAAATGTCGGAAAATTCTATGTTGATTTTTTCAGGACTGTTTTTAAATGTTGAATCAATACACTGATATGATTCAATGTTTTGTACATTGCATGGAAGTTCTACTATGAATTCACTGCCCTTTCCTTCATCGCTGTTTAATTTTATAATGCCTCCATGTTTTTCAACCAATGCTTTTACAAGAGATAAGCCTATGCCGCTTCCTTCATGCCTGGCCAGAGATTTGTCCACCTGTTCAAATCTTTTAAAGATGCGTTGTTGTTTGTCCTTAGGAATGCCGATTCCGTTGTCTTTTACAATCAGTTCTATTTTTTCTGCCTTGTCATGCATGAAGATTGAAATCTTGCCGCCGGCAGGAGTAAACTTTATTGCATTTGACAATAGGTTCAATACAATTCTTTCAATTTGATCGGGATCACAATTTATAACCTTTTTATCAGTGTCAGCATCATAATCAACCGTAATATTCTTGCTCAATGCGTATTCAGCAACTGAAACGGTAATTTCTTCAACAAGATTTACAATGTCACAATCCTGTTTTTTCAGTTCATAAAAATCAGCATCGATTTTAGTAATGTCTATTATGTTATTAATAAGCCTTACCAGCCTGTAGCAGTTTTGTTTCAATATTTTTATGTATTTATGTTCTTTAGTATCTTCTTCCGTCTTTCTCAATTCAAGCAATTGGACAGTTCCTAAAATGACATTCAGGGGCGTTCTTAGTTCATGAGACACGTTTGCCATAAATTCATTCTTAAGCTGGTCATGTTCATGAGCCTGCATTAACTGTCTGTCTTTTATTTGAAGTTCAACATTTCTGACTACTTCAAAATTATGTTCATTTTTAATAATGACATAACTGTGATTTTTAATGATTTCAGCAATCTGCAATGTGTCTGTCCTTCTGACGTCATAAAGACAAAGAACAATAAAATTCATTTCAGGTATTGTATTCTGAATGTTTTTTTCGTAGCGCTCGAAGGTTCTGTAATAACTTTTTTCAAGCCAGTAAGTGTCAGCAACTGCTCTCAGGCCTTCATATCCTTCTTTCAGTGCCATTTCAACATAATGTTTCCATCTGCTGTTAGCACGCACTTCATTAAATGTGTCGTCTTCAATATAAATTTCCGTATATGGTATTAACATTAGCTGTCCGCATTTAACATAGGAATCAGCATCATCCATATGGACTTCAAGAAATTTTATTATTTCATCAAAACTTGTATTCTGGGAGTAAACCCACAAACACAATTCATTGCTTTTTAAGCCGGAAGTAATATACGACACTGCTATATTAAAAAAATCTTCGACAGAATCATATAGCTGGGCTATGTGAGTCCCCCAATAAATTTTCCCCACATTTTCGATGCCGGAAGTTCTTAAACTTTCATCCATATTTTACCTTTCTCGTAAAGCAAATTTAAACCATCTATATATGTCCGAATATATATCAGGCATATATAGATGGTTTAATTCATTGTACACTAAATATGTAATTTATTCAATGCTTCCAAAAAAATAAAATTATGGTAAAATATACTAAATTTTCATTTCCAGCCATGGTATTGAGTTTTGTGATTGTTCTCCGGTTTCTTACCTCACTTAATTTTTTAGAGATAATAGTTTATTCTTAAGCCTTATCCTGCACATACCTGGTTCCTGACTTTATTGACAATTCTGCCAAAGTGAGTTCCTTTCCAAGATAAGCTGCATGGCTCAGCTCGGAAATCCAATTATTTTCTATTATTGCCCAATATATGTTTCTTGCATTTTCACCCTGTACGATGTGCAGAAGCTGATTGTTGTTGCTGTAGTGTTCCACAAGAATTGTTTTGTTTTCATGCTCGGGTATTATAACAAAATATCCTTCCTTGTCGAGCTTTACATTATGGGGATTCTTTTCCCCTGCTTTAACTGTTTCAGTTCTGATGAAATTTTGTTTTTCTGCAGGTTCTTTTATAAAGTATTCCTGATTTTGAGAACTTTTTTCTGATTTTTCCTTAATTTTATGAAGGATTTCATTTATGTCCTCACAGC
>NZ_JAJUJR010000153.1 GCF_029265225.1 Sedimentibacter sp. | reverse complement strand
CCATTTTTTCAAAAGAGCACCCATAATTGACAGTTACAAGCTCCTCATTTTCAGGGTCGTGTTTTTTGTCCATTCTGATTACTTTTGCATGAATCATGATGAGCTGGTATTTTGCATATTGAAAGTAAAATGCTAATTCGTCGTTTATGTTCAGGTCGTAATTTGATGATATGAGCATTCCTCCAACGCTTAAATTGAGTACGTTGATTTTCATGCTGGGTACATCCTTTGTGATGTCTTCGCCATTTCTGATTAATTTTTCAATGTAAAAAGACAAATCTGTCCTTACCTTCAATGAATTTCTGCGCTCGATAATCTTTTCCTTGCTTTTGATATGGGCATTGAGCTGATTCCTTGATGCAACGCCTATTTCACAAATATAAGGAGAAATACCCGTAAGTTCATTGTATATTTCAATGTAGACTGTTGTTCCGGATTTGATTTCAGGAAGGTCGCTGCCTTTGATTTTTATTGTATCGCTGCTGATGCTTAATAGATTGCCTGTTCCTTCCAATTCCTTTTTTGAATTGTAAACTTTAACCAAAAGTCCTGAGTTGTCCATAATCTCCCTCCTGTGAATTAATTCTTTAATGTCATTTTCTTTTTCAAGATTCGTTTTTAGGAAGTTTAAAATTTAAAAAGTAAACATATATATCCACTACCGAACTGAAAAGTTCTTCAGGGATTTCTGTTCCCATGTCAAGCTGTGAAAGAATAACAGAAAGAGAATCATCCCTGTATACAGGGATTCCGCTTTCTTCAGCTATTTCAACCACCTTGTCCGCAATGTAGCCTGCACCTGATGCTATTACAACTGGCGCTTTGTTTTTGCCGGCGTCATATTTTAATGCTGCTGCTCTTTTTGTGTTATGATTGTTTTTATATTGTGACATCTACACCGCTTTTCCTTTCTGACAAATTGCCGAAGACTTCGCTGAATCTTCTTTTTCTTAAAACTTCATTTACATTTAAGGTTGAAACTGATAAATTATTTTTGCTGAGAATTTTACTAAGGTCGTTTTTAATTTGAACAATTGAGCCTGTAAGACAGTTTGGAACAAAAATGTCAAGTGACAGACTTGATTCCTTTAACACGAGTGTTGTTTCAAAATAACCGACATTTTGTATGTCAAATGTTATAAAGACCTTGTACGTCTGTACATAGTTCTGTCTGTTTTTCTTGTCCTTGTCCGAGATTTCATAGTCCTTTCCTATCCAAAGCTCTGAAAACATGAACATGTTGTTGAAGCTAAGAGGCAAAAACATGTGTGTCAGGGGGATGTGCACATCCTGGCTGAAAAGAAGTGATTCTGCCATATCCTCCATGGTTCCTTTGTTTACAAGGTTTTTGCTTTCTTTAATGCCCGATTCAATAAGCTTTAAAAACGAGTCAACAGAATTATTTTTGCTGCTTGATGACGTTTCATATGTGTCTATGAGAGACAATTTAAGCTTTTGCATGTCTTGTTCATCAAGGCTGAAGTTGTATCTCACAAATTCAAACAAACTGTCCAGGTCATCAGAAAAATTATCTCTTGAAGCATTTTCAAGTCTCACCATGTTGTGAACAAGCACTGAAACATAATCTCTCACAGGACCGAAATCATTCATTTTTGAAATGTATCGTCCCACAAAGGGGAGAATTTCATTTTTCAGTACATTTAAATTTATATCAGAACTGTTTGAGGAATAATCATTAAGCAGCTTGTCTGTCAATTCGCCGAATGATTTTTTCAGCATGTCAGGCAGATTTCTTTCTATGTTTTGAAGAGCAGCATTTATGGACTTGTTTGTTTCATCAACCGAAACAAAGCAGTCATAGCTTTTTAGGAAATTTCTGAGTATAATTTTAAAATCCTTGTTGTCCGGGTTGCTTTTTAAAAGACTTCTAAGTGAATCGAAAAAGTCACCGTGAAATTTTGTGTATGATCCCTGCTGGAACTTGAGAAAATTTAAAATTTCAGTTTCATTCATTTCAATGCTTTTTAAAAATGTTTCAAACAAAGAATTTAAAACAGAATCGCTTTTAATGTTGCTATTTATAAACTGCCTGTTCAAGAACAGTTTTTTGGCTCCTTCAGATAATACAGGGGAATTCTCAAGGGACTTGATGAATTTTTCAAAAACAGAATCAGGATTGTAGTTCAGCTGGCTTTGACCGGATTGACTGCCGGATTCCTGTCTTGGGGTCCTTGTGACCTTGGCCGGGTCTGCAACATCAAGCGGTGCAACCTGTACAGTTTTATTGGTTGCTTTGCTGGCATTGTTATTGTCTACGGGATTGTGGGTTTTTATGTTTATATTGTTGTCTAACATAGAATCTCCTGAATTATTAATTATATATTATTATAACAAAGACTAAGAAGTTTTGCTAATTATTATATCGTCATAATTAACATTTTAATGAGCAGCTTGTTATATAAATTTTAAAAAAATTACCCAATGTTGCTTAATAAATTTCAAATATTGCCGATATAAAAAACAAGATAGATAGGAATATTAAGGAGACCTAATATGGACAATAGTTTTGATTCTGTGCTTGACATGTATCTTTTTGAAGCAAGACAGCTGCTTGAACAGCTGGACGACATACTGCTGAGGGCAGAAAGCGATCAGGCATTTGACAAGGAATGCGTAGATGAAATATTTAGAATAATGCACACTATAAAAGGCTCATCCGCAATGATGCAGTTTAACAGCATCATGACAATATCACATAAAATTGAAGATTTATTTTTTTACATAAGAGAAAACGGTGCGGACAAAAAATACAATGAAGAGCTGGTAAACCTGGTATTTAAATTTACAGACTTCATCAAGGGAGAAATATCCAAAATAGAAACAGGAGAACCTCTTGAAGAAAATCTGGAACAGTTCGAAGAAGAAATATATGCATTTCTTCAGTTAATATCAACAGGCAGCTCTGCAGCAGAAGAGGCAGTTCTGACTAAGGACAGTACAGTCAAAGAGGTACAGGAAAAATATGCTGTAAAGGTAATATTTGATGATGACATAGGAATGGAAAATTTAAGGGCATTCATGATTGTCAACCAACTGAAGGAAAGCGGAATAGATTTTTCCTACAAACCTCAAAATGTTGAAACAATAAGCGAAACATCCCAGGACATAGTAAAAGACGGCTTTTTCATTTATTTATATGACAAGGAATCACTTGAACCTGCAGTGGGCGTTGTAAGAGAAGCACTGAACGTGAAAAATTATACGGTTCTGGAATATGACAGCGAAAATAAAAATGAAGAAACAAAAACGGATGCAGCAGGTGAAGCAGAAATAAAAAATGACAAGCCAAATCCTGTACAAACTGCAAAGATAGAAAAAACAGAAAAAGCAGAATCTTCCGCAAAGCACGGCAAACAGAATTTAATCACCGTCAATCTTTCAAAGCTTGACAAACTTGTTAACATTGTTGGAGAACTTGTAATTGCAGAATCAATGGTTGCAGCTGACAACGAAATTAAGAAGCTTAACCTTGACAGCTTCACAAAGTCCACAAGGCAAATGAGAAAACTTACAGATGAGCTTCAGGACATAGTAATGTCATTGAGAATGGTGCCGGTTTCAGGAATATTCCAGAAAATGAAGCGTATTGTAAGGGATATGGGCAAGGAACTGAACAAGGATGTTGAACTTATTTTATCAGGTGAAGAAACTGAAATTGACAAAACAATTGTAGATGGAATTTCAGATCCTATCATGCATCTTGTGAGAAACGCCATGGACCATGGAATAGAATCTGAAAATGACAGAATAAACAAAGGCAAAAATAAAAAAGGAACCATAAGGCTTTCTGCTTCCAACACAGGAGGAGAAATTCACATAACTGTTGAAGATGACGGAAGAGGCTTTGAACTGAAGAAAATACTTGAAAAGGCAAAAACAAAGGATCTTCTCACAAAAGCTGAAAGTGAGTATACTCCTAAGGAAATATTCCAGTTCCTCATGCTTCCTGGATTTTCAACCAATGATACTGTCACAGAATATTCCGGCAGAGGAGTTGGAATGGATGTAGTAAAGTCAAATGTTGAAAAAGTAGGAGGAACTGTTGTTCTTGACAGCAAGGAAGGAATTGGAACCGTTGTTACATTTAAAATTCCTCTGACATTGACAATTGTGTCAGGTATGCAGGTTGTAGTTGGAGACTCGGAATTCATAATTCCAATTAAAAATATTCAGCAGTCTTTCAAGACAACTGAAGAAGAAATAATACACAACACTGACGGCGGCGAGATGATTCTCATAAGAGACAAGTGCTATCCTGTCGTAAGACTTAACGAATATTTCAGCATAAGCACTGAAATCACAAATATTGATGACGGAATACTCATACTTGTGGAATCAGGAGACGGAAGCTTGTGCCTGTTTGTGGATAAAATTGTCGGGGAACAGCAGGTAGTAGTAAAACCGCTGCCTCCCATACTGACAAAATACAGCTTGAAAGAATCAGGAATTTCCGGCTGTTCAATACTCGGAGACGGCAGCATCAATTTAATCCTAGACATAGGAAATCTAATAGAAAGCATGTAAGTATGGTAAAATTAACAGACAACGAATTTTTGGAATTTGTAAAAATAATGCATGGCAATTACGGCATAGATCTTTCAAAGAAAAGAATATTGATTGAAGGAAGGCTGTCCAACTTAATAGAAAGAAAAGGCATGAAGAGTTTCGGCCAGTATCTTGAAAGCATCAAGAAAAACGACAAGGAAGAAATAACACTTCTCATCAACAAGCTGACAACAAACTACACATATTTCTACAGGGAAGAAAATCACTTCAAGTTTTTGAAGGAAGTTATGCTTCCATATGAAGAAAAGAACAACAAGACGAAAGTGTTGAACATTTGGAGCGCAGGATGCTCCTCAGGAGAAGAACCATATACGCTGGCAATGGTAATGGATGATTATTTTAAATTAAGCTCATCTTCATGGAAAATACAAATTCTTGCTTCTGACATATCCGAAAATGTACTTTCAAAAGCAAGAGAAGGTATTTATGCGGAAGAAAGCTTGTCAAAACTGCCGGAATCCTTCAAGAAGAAATATTTTATCAAAACTCCGGACGGAAGGTACCAGGTGGTGCCTGAAATCAAAAAGAACATAACATTCAAGGTTTTTAACCTCATGGATAAAATTACTGAAAAGAACAAATATGATGTGATATTTTGCAGAAATGTTATGATATACTTCAATTCTGAGACAAAAATGAACATAGTGAATAAATTTTATGAAGCTGTTAAACCGCAGGGATACTTGATGATAGGACATGCAGAAACAATACAGAGAAACCAGTCAAAATTCATGTACATAAATCCTGCAATATACAGAAAGGAATAACTATGATATTCAACAAAATAAAGGTTTTAATCACGGATGATTCTCTTCTGTTCAGAAATGTTTTAAAAAAAGAATTAAGCGAAGATCCCCAGATAGAAGTTGTGGGAATGGCTGTGGATCCTATAGATGCCCTTGAAAAAATCAAATTACTCAAACCGGACATTCTTACCCTTGACGTTGAAATGCCAAAGATGAGTGGCCTGGTTTTTTTGAAAAAGCTCATGGAGGAAAATCCATTGAAGGTTGTTCTGGTGAGTTCAATGAACATAAGCGTCTTCGATGCCCTTCATGCAGGAGCTGTTGATTTTGTCAAGAAGCCGGACATGTCGTCTAAAAACGATCTGCCAATGTTTT
>NZ_JAJUJR010000386.1 GCF_029265225.1 Sedimentibacter sp. | reverse complement strand
TGCCTGCTGAGCTAATGGATCATATTTAATTTTTTTTGAGAACTTTTATATAATAACCTTTATGCTCTTTCTTGTCAACTATTTTTTAATATTTTTCTGGTATTTTATAATAATGCATATTTTCACCTTCGAAATATTTGATAGCAGCAATATTTACATAATCATTGACTTATATTTTTTATAATGATAGAATTAAAAAAATATTAATTAATGAGGTGATGTTATGTCATTTAAAATGGTTGCCGATCATGCTGTATGGCCGCTGGAAAATGATGCTATCTTTGGATTGGCTGCTAAAGCAAAAGAAGCAATTGAAAAATACGGCAAAGACAATGTTATTGATTCTACACTGGGAGCATTGGTTGACGACGATGGAAATCTTATATGCCTTGAAACCGTATACAGTGAATTAAAATCTTTACCAAATGCAGACATAGCTGCCTATGCACAAGTTGCTGGTCAGCCAGACTTCCTTGAAGCTATTCAGGATGCCTGCTTCAAAGGATACAAACCTGACGCTTACATAAAAGCCGTTGCAACACCGGGAGGAACAGGCTCAGTAAGACACGCAATCTGGAATTACACTAATCCTGGAGACTCCATATTGGTATGTGACTGGTTTTGGGCTCCATATGTTACAATTTCTGAAGAATTCGGAAGAACAGTAACAAATTATGAACTGTTCAATGAAAAAGGCGAATTTAACATAATATCATTTAAAGAAAAATTCGAAGATTTGCTCAAGAAGCAAAAAAGACTTGTAACAATAATCAACACTCCTGCAAACAACCCTACAGGATACAGCCTTTCTGACGAAGAATGGGATGAAGTTTTAAACATTGCAAAAGAAAACGCAAAAGATCCTGAAAACAAAATAATAATAGTTGTAGACTCAGCATACATTGATTATGCAGGAATTGGCAATGAAAGAAGAAAATTCTTTACAAAATTCAGCCATCTTCCGGAAAACATATTTGTAATAGTTGCATACAGCATGTCAAAAGGCTACACAATGTATGGCATGAGATCAGGTGCTGCAATCGGAATATCTTCAAACGAAGATGTTGCCAATGAATTCTTCTATTCAGCAATGCATGCAAACAGAGCGAACTGGTCAAACGGAACAAGAGCAGCAATGTCAGTAATGACAAACATTGCAAAAGATCCTGAAAAGACTAAGGCATATGAAGAAGAAGTAAATGCAACAAAGACAATGCTCAGAAAACGTGCTGATGCATTTGTTGAAGGAGCAAAGGAAGCGGGTCTCGAAATACTTCCATACAGAGACGGGTTTTTCGTAAGCATACCTTGCAGCAACGCAAAGAAGGCTTCCGAAGAACTGATTAAGGAAAACTTGTTTGTTGTGGCTTTGAAAAAAGGACTTCGTTTTGCAGTATGTGCTGTTTCAGAAGAAAAGTGCAGAGTTTCACCGGCAAAGATAAAAAGAGTTCTTGACAATCTTAAATAAATGAAATGGCTGACATGCGTCAGCCATTTTTTATTGTTATTCTTTTATAAGTTTTTGAGACTTTGTTTTCCACTTTCCTGACAAATAATATGGACCCGATATTAAAATATACATGAGCCATCCTACACCGTAGCTTAAAAACATGTACTCTTTTCCGAAATTATATGCTATGAAATATGCTGCCGGAATCCTCCCAAGCCAAAGAGATGTTATAGCTCCAACCATTGGAACAACGGACTCACCTGCTCCCCTTATTACTGCATTCACCACGAACACAACGGCAAGCAAAATGTAAAGGGGCATAACATTGTTCAAGTAAATCATTCCGGCTGATATGACAGCTGGATCGGAATTAAACATTCTCAGAATAAATGGTCCTAAAGGTATTATGACAAGTGCAGCCAGACATACCAATGCCGACATGCCCAATGATGCCGTCATTCCTTTGTGTACTCTGTCCATTCTTCCGGCTCCTATGTTTTGACCGGTATATGTAGTAACTGCATTGCTGAAACTTTGTATGGGCATGAATGCAAATGTGTCTATTTTGTTTGCAGCGTTAAATCCTGCCATAAAATCTGAGCCGTATCCGTTTACAAGAGACTGAAGGCTCATGATGCCCATTGAAAACAGCATCTGCTGAATTCCCGTAGGAAGTCCAAGCTTTAGGATTTTTTTGAAAATTTCCTTGTCAAAATAAAATTTCAATATTGAAAAGTTAAGAACTTCATATTTTTTTCTCATATAGTGGAGGCCATACAGCCATGAAAATGCCTGAGCTATTATTGTAGCTATGGCAACCCCTGCCACTCCCCAATGAAACACAACCACAAATGTCAAATCCAGCACAATGTTCATTACAGTAGCTATGACAAGGAACAACAGTGATGATTTGCTGTCT
>NZ_JAJUJR010000305.1 GCF_029265225.1 Sedimentibacter sp. | reverse complement strand
ATAATATTGTTCTAATAGTAATTGACGAAGTCAAAATTTATTATGGGGAGTTTAAAATGAAAAACAAAGTGCTGGATATAATCAATAAAATTGCTCCGGAGCTTGATGAACTGAGCCTGGAAATATACAATAAGCCTGAATTGGGATATGAGGAATACAACTCATGCAAGCTCCACTGCGATATACTTCGCAAATACGGCTTCAATGTTGAAGAAAACTTTTCAGGCGTTGAAACCGGATTCAAGGCAGAATACAAAAGCAGCAAGGAAGGAATTACAGTTGCCTACATGGCTGAATACGACGCCCTTCCCGGCATAGGACACGGCTGCGGACACAACATACTTGGAACAGTAAGCACAGGAGCAGGCATTGTTCTTAAAGAAATCATAGATGAAATAGGCGGAACAGTTGTGGTGTTTGGAACACCGGCTGAGGAAACAAGCGGAGCAAAAGTTACATATGTGGAAAATCATGAATTCGACAATGTGGATGTTGCCATGATGGCTCATCCCGGAAACGAATATACAAAAAGCGGTACATCCCTGGCTCTTGAACCAATACAGTTCGAATTTTTCGGCAAGACTGCCCATGCAGCAGCTGCTCCTGAAAAAGGAGTAAACGCACTGGATGCCGCAATTCAGACATTCAACAGCATCAATGCCTTAAGAGAACACGTAAAAAGCGATTCAAGAATTCATGGTGTAATCCTTGACGGAGGTAAAGCCGCTAACATTGTTCCGGATTATTCAAAATCACAGTTTTACGTTCGTTCCACATCAAAGACATACAACCTGGAACTTCTTGAAAAAGTTAAAAACTGTGCCAAAGGCGCTGCCCTTGCAACAGGTTGCGAGCTAAAGATGACAAAATTCGAATACAATTACGACAACATGGTTACAAATCAATCATTGTCCGATGTATTCAACGATAAAATTTTTGAAGTGGCAGGAATCAAAATGCAGGAACCTTCAAAAAGCACAGGCAGCATTGACGCCGGACAGGTAAGCCAGGTTTGCCCTGCAATACATCCATACTTTGACATAACAAATGACAAATCAATTGTTGCCCATACAAGAGAAATGGCAAGTGCGACACTGACAGATTACGCCAAGGAGCAGATGAAAAACACAATTGCAGCTTTGGTGCTCACTGCTGCTGAAGTAATAGAAAACAAAGATTTGTATAAAAAAATAAAACTTGAATTCGACAGCACTGAAAAATAAGCCGTTAAATTCATGTAGAGCTACACTTGTATGAAAAGGCCTTCCAATGTCATATGCATTGGAAGGCCTTTTGTTACTCCCACTTGAAAAATCGAAGAGAAACACAAATGCATATTGCAGCAATTACAACCATGACCATGGCAGGAACGAAAACACTGTCCATGGGCAAGCCAAGGGAAGCTGCCTTCAGAAGTTTAATACCTTGTGTCAGCGGCAGTATGTCCGCTGCCCTTTGAAGTGCAGGAGGCATAACTTCATAAGGCAGAGTTGCTCCTGAAAAAATAAGCATGGGAAAGTAAAGCAAGCTGGCTATTACGCTTGCTGCTTTCATGCTTGGTGCAATCCCTCCCACCAGGAGACCAATGCTGAACATAGACAGCATAACAAGAAAATATGCACTCAGAAACCCTGTCCAGGAGCCTTGCAATTCATAGTCGAAAAAAAACGCTCCTGTTGCATAAACAAGTATGAGGGAAACAATAGAATATATTGCGTAAATTGTTATCTGTACTGACAGTATAAGGGCAGGGCTGGCGGGTGTGGACTTAAACCGCTTCAAAATTTTTCTGTTTCGGTAATCCGACACCACCAGCGGAAGTCCCATTACGCCTCCGGCGCAAATTGCAATGGTTGATACTGCACCAAAAGACTGCTGCAAAAATGAATGATTTGCACCATCAAAAGCAGGCTTATTGCCAAATACCGCACCCAGTATAACAACAGCCACAACAGGCATGCAGATTGCAAAAATAAACATATCCATTCCTCGAAGTGACAATTTTCCTTCAGTTTTCAGCAATGTTTTAAATGCTCTCATTTTCTTCCTCCTCATTTGTATACCAAAGATATGCATCTTCAAATTTCTCATAAGGACTTGTATCCACTGCTTCTTGTACTGTCCCGGAAAAAATGCCTCTTCCTTTTTTAAGAATCATTATTTTGTCACAAAGAGTTTCCACCTCATCCATAAAATGAGAAGTTAAAAGAATAGTCAACCCCTTTGCCTTTAAATCAGAAAGGCTCTTCCACACATCCCGTCGTGCCTTGGCATCCAATCCTGTTGTCAGTTCGTCTAAGAATACAACCTCCGGGTTTGGAATAAGAGCAAGCACAATAAACAGACGCTGCTTCTGTCCTCCTGAAAGGTCACTGACCATGTTTTTTGACTTGTCCTGGAGTCCGAATTGCTTTAGAAGGATGTTATAATCAAGAGGCTCCTTGTAAAGTGAAGCAGTAACATCGCATAGTTCGAATACCTTGATTTTGTCCTGGTAATTAGCTTCCTGAAATTGAACGCCAACCTTTTCAAACAGTTTTTTCCTTTCCTTTTGCGGATTCATTCCCAAAACATATACCGTTCCGCTATCCTGTTTTTTTGTTCCTAAAATACATTCAATGGTGGTGCTTTTACCGGCACCGTTTGGACCAAGCAACCCAAATACTTCTCCGCGGCAGATTGAGATATTGATATCCTCTGCTGCTTTAATACTGCCGTATGATTTGCATAGTTTTTTTACTTCAATGGTTTTTTCCACGCATTAATTCCTCCTGTTATTCTTTTTACAAAAGAATAACACCAGCACGAAGTCTGGTGTCAAAGTGTAGTGTTTAATGCAAATTGTTTTTTCATCTTCTTAAGGTGTTCCATCATCATCTCTGCATTTTGTTCGGCGTAATGTAAAGATGTGAGCAGTCTGTCACATACGGAAATGATATCATCATTTTCTTTTGGTGTGTCAATGGCTTGCCGTATATCTGCCTCCGGATTATTCGACAAAGTGTTCAGCATCCGCAAAATTGCTGAAAGAGAGTAATTGGCACAGCGCAAGGAACGAATGATTTTCAGCTGTCTGATATCTTCATCCCCATAAACCCTGTAACCATTCTGTTTTCGTTTTATAGTCAGCAGACCATTCATTTCCCAATTTCTTAAGGCATCCATTGAAACTTGCAAATAATCAGCTGTTTCTTTTCTGGTTAAAACTCCAGTGTTTATTTCTTCATTATCACGTGATAAAAGATTCTGTGTAATTGCTATGGCTTCTTCGGCGTTTCTTTGTTCATTTCTTATTTGCTGCAAATAACATTCGGTCATGCCAACTGCCGTTTTAAAATCACCACAGGCCGAAATTTTTATAATGTCAATTGCTTGTTTTCTCAGT
>NZ_JAJUJR010000019.1 GCF_029265225.1 Sedimentibacter sp. | reverse complement strand
GGTGAACCAGAAAAAATATTATCTTGAAGAGGGAGACAGAATTCATTTTGACAGCAATCTTCAGCACTGCTCCATTAATGAAGGAGATGAAGATTGTATTTCAATATGGGCTGAACAGCCATATACGTGGTAATTAAATAAGTACAAAGGGGGACATAGGTCCCCCTAGCGGAGTTGCGGAGCAACTTTTTTATTTCATGCTTTTAATGGCTGTTGTAAGCTCATGAATGGATTCCGTAAGCTGTGACAGTCTGGATTCAATGCGCACCAGCAAGAATGCTGTTACTGCAATTGGAAATCCAAAGTTGCCTAGCAAACTGATAATGTCTTCCATATTTTCACCCCCTGCACATTTGAATCCTGAGCTTTGTTAAAGCTTTTCTTTTTCTTGACATGGCCGAGGCATATTTTATGCCAAGATTCGCTGATATGAATTTCATGGAGTGTCCCATAAAGTAATATGCATAGATTATTTCCTGTTCTTCAAGTGAGAGAGTCTGCATGCTTTTCATGAGTTCATATTTTTCTTCCCTTTCTGTGTCATGGTCAATTGTGCGCAATCTTGCTGCAGCATTATGATCATGAGGATAATCGCAGAAACTGTTTTTATTTGCTGCAAAACGATATTTTCTGTATTGATTTTTGTAGAAATACTCCAGTCTTATTTTTATATAATGAAGATAATGGACGTTGCGCCGGCAGTCAAAGCTTTTAAGAGACATTAAAATTTCAATGTATCCTTCCTGAGCCAGGTCTTCCACATCTGAGTCCCATACTCTCCAGTATTTGTATATATTTTTGTAAATCAGCGGACGGAGTTTTTTCAGAAGAATTTCCTGAAAATTCTTGTCCCCTTTTAATGATTGCTGAATAATATGATTAATATCAGAATCCATATTACAGCTCCTTTCTGGTTCTCAGCTTTAATTATATATGAACACATTTAAATGGTAAAATCAGAAGTGGAGCTTAAATGGAGGGTGAAATGTTATGTTTTCTTGAAATTTACAATGTTTAAAATTTCAATGAAAATAAATTCCAAAGGAAATGTTTTTTATGGAAAATCAAACGAAATTCAACGAAATTGAAGCCCTGCTGCCTGTATATGTGAAAGATATAGGCAACTGCACGGAAATTGTAACTTCAGATGGGTCTTATGTTAAAAGTGCCGCAATCGAAACATGCATTAAAAACCTGGCGGATTATTACAATATAAGCTTGTATCACAACCGTGTCAATTACGGTGAGGAGCTTGGCATAACAAACAAGGTTCCCATCGTCATAAACGAGAATCTGGTGTTCATATACGTCAATATTCGTGAACCAATGTTCAAACATGATGCTGCTTACGGGTTTGTAGACCTGAATGCAATAAAACAGGTGTTTCAAAAGGAAGGCAGCGCTGCAATCCTGATGAAATCAGGGAGAATAATTCAAACAAGGCAAAGCGTTAAAACAATGAAAAGAAACATGCTTAACGCGAGACTTGCAAAGGAAATATACAGGGAAAAACACAGGAAAAGCAATTAAGAGTTAAAAATTAAGAATTAAGAATTATGGGAAGGGTTTTTGCTATGCAAAAATCCTTTGTTTATTTAGCAATGCGCAAAACCAAATTTTTCATAAATATTAAAGTGTAATCATATAATCTATTATAATATTACAGGGGGGATTTTATGGACGAGAAAACTACACAAAGCTTGATGCTTGAAAATAAAGAACTGCTAAATGTTACAGGGGTTGACGGCGTTGATAACTTCAATGATGAAACTGTTGTTCTCATAACCACAAAGGGAAAGCTTACAATAAAGGGGCAGAAATTAAACATAAGCAAGCTCAATGTGGAAGAAGGAAAGCTTGTTGTAAAGGGAGTCATCAATTCACTTATCTATTCCGATTACGAAGGCCAGAAAGAAAAGACAAGTTTGGTTAAAAAACTGTTTAAGTAGGCACTTATGGACTTCTTACCATACACTCAGGAATACATGCTTGTTGTGTCCGTTATGGGCGGAATGCTTCTTGGTTTCATATGGGACATATACAGGCTTGTCAGGCATTATGTTAAAATGGGTGCGTTTGGAACCGCACTGGGTGACTTGATATACTGGATTGTAAGCATTTATATAAGCGTGCAGCTGATTTTTTACATAAGCTATGGAAATGTGAGAATGTTTATTTTGCTTGGATTTCTTCTTGGTGCCTTGTTGTATTTTTACGGAGTAAGCAATTATATTTTGAAAATTTGTATTCATGTTGTGGACCTTGTTTTAAAAGTAATAAAAAAAATTGCATTGTTAATGATAAAACCTATAAGGATGGCTGTGAAAAAAATTGCAGTACTTCTTGAGCCACTGGAGAAAAAGTGGCAAAAAGCGCGCAGCAATGCAAAAAAAAGATACAAATTTTACAAATTCAAGGTAAAAAAGATTTCCAAAAACAAAAAACTGATGTATAATAAAAATAAACAAAGCAAACGAAACCAAAGACTAAAGAACAAAAGAAGAAAGGAGCAGGCAATTGAACGAAGATCAAAAAATTATAGAACTGAAGAAAAAGATAAACCATGACGACTTCAGAAGACAGGAAAGAGAAATCAAGGAACAAAAAAGACAGCAAAAGCTTGCCGCTCCGGTAAAAAAGAAAAGAAAGCTCAACGTGGTGAATCTTCTGTTCACTGTGTTTTTAATGTATTTTGCATATACTGCTTTTAACCAGTACCAGATGCTCAGTGATCTTAACAAGGAAATTGATCAGAAAATGCTTGTTAAAGCAGAAGTGGAAAAGGAAGTTACGGAGCTTAAAAATGATGTTGCCAAAATGAGCAATGAAGAAGCTTTGCTTGAACTGGTGGAAAAAATAGCAAGAGATCAATATAAAATGGTTAAGCCCAATGAAACAATTTACATAGACAAAAACAAAAATGATAACAAGCTTATTCAAGGAATTGGATTTGAAGAGGATTTGCAGGATTAATAATTTATAACAGTGCATATTTTGACAGTATTTTACAATCAGTTTCTGCTACTATATCAGTAACAATGAAGGGGTGGAAGAAATGATTGGAAAAGCTGACGATAAAAAATTCAATTTAAGTTTTCTGGAAAATATATTTAGCAATGAAATTAAACACATCAGGAAAAATTGGTTTTTATTTTTGGTGTGTTTTTTTGCTGCAAGACAAAATATTATTGATGAAATATTCCCGTTTTCTGTTGTTGCCTTAAGCGTGTATTCATATATGAAGGGCAGCTCTCTTTTGATGCTTGGGACAACCATGGCAGCAATTTTGTCAGTTAGGTTTGATTTTACCTATTTAATTATGCTTACAGCTATATATGCGTATTTTTATGGATTCAGAAATGAAGAGAAAAAATCTGTTGTTATGGCAGCTTCTTATTCTGCTTCCGTTTTGTTTGTATCAAAGACCACAATATTAGCAGCAGACGGATTTAACTGGAATGGTCTCATGCTCAACGCTTTTGAAACACTGTTTGTTTTCAGCGCCATTATACTCACGAATGAATTTGTGAGAGTTGCAGTAAAAATAAAAACCGGTTCCATTAATACGGATTTTCACAGAAAAAGAAATAAAAAAACAGATGATGTAAGGATTACCCAAAGTGAGGAAAAAGACGGGGGAAATATTGTTTATCTAAACAAGGCCAGGGAAGAAGCAGCTTCAACAGCTGAAGTACAGGGAAAAACTAGTGCTAATCTGTATTCCGGTGCAAGAAGGCACATTGACATTTTCTCGGAAAAAGCCAAGACAAAAATAAAAGAACAACTGCTGTGGCAGTCCATTAGCGTCAAGTATTTTGAAGTTATGTCTTCAAACAAAAATACAATTGCCCTCAGCCTTACAGTCAAGACGGAAAAGACAGCCGATGAGGCTGAAGCAGCAGTGGAACTCATAGTAAGAAATGTGTGCGGCGTGAAGCTGAGATGTACGGAAAGGGTTATAGCGTCACAGAACTATTATGTGCTTAAGTTCAAAAACATAAAGAGAATAAAAATAAGAACATACAGCGCATCTGCAACAAAAGAAGGAAGCACCGTCTCAGGAGACAGCTTTGCCTATGCAGGAAGAGCAGACAGATACTACACGGTTCTTTGCGACGGAATCGGATCAGGCCATGAAGCATTTGTGGAAAGCACAGGAGCCGTTGATTTATTGTCGAAATTTTTGTACACTGATTTTTCTGAGGAACAAATTTTAAGAACATTGAATTCAATTTTAATGCTTAAACTTACAGATGAAAGGTTTGTTACTTTTGACCTTAACATAATTGATTACGGAACAAAGGAAATCAGGCTTTACAAAGCTGGTGCCGCTCCAACATACATCATAAGCAAAAATTCTGTGGACAAAATTTCAGGCAAGAGCCTTCCTCTGGGGATACTGGACAACTTTGAATACAGTTCCTTCAAGAGAGAAATCAAGGCAGGGGACATAATTGTCATGGTTTCAGACGGCATAACAGATTCCATAGGAATGGATGAAAAGAAAAACCTGGACAAATACCTGGAACTTGTGGCAGACAAGGACCCTCAGACAATTGCCAATTCAATATTAAGCTATGCCATAAGAGGACAGGATGCTGTAATTGACGACATGACGGTACTTGTTACAAAAATAGGTTAGTAATTTTCCACAAATTGAAATACTTTGCCATAAATCAGAATGAAAGCAATGCTTTCATTCTTTTGATTTAAATTTAAATTTCAGGGTATATTGATAATTAAGCATAATTTAATTTTTTTGTAAAAAATATTTTTAATTTCTTTATTTTATGGTATAATTTATCCTATGCAAATAAAAGAGGAATAATATGTATAATTTGGTTAAAAGAAATATACTTGAAAAAGAGCTTATCAAAGCCGGGGACAATGTGCTTATTGGTTTGTCCGGCGGCCCGGATTCTGTTTTTTTATTTCACAACTTAAGAAAGTTAAAGGAAAGCTTAAGTTTTAATTTGTATGCTTCACATATAAACCACATGTACAGAGGCAAGGACGCACAGCATGATGAAGATTTTGTACGTTCTCTTTGTGCGGAATATGGCATCAGACTTTTTGTAAAAAGAAAAAATGCGACGGAATATGCCCAGGAGCTTAAAGTAACCGAAGAGGAAGCCGGAAGGATTCTCAGGTACAACTTTTTCAGGGAAAACTTAAAGGAAGTTGGAGGGGGCATAATAGCTGTTGCCCACAATCTCAACGACCAGGCTGAAACTGTTCTTCAGAGAATTTTAAGAGGAAGCGGAATTGACGGTCTGAGCGCCATGTCCTTTAAAAAGGACGATTTGATAAGACCAATGCTTAACGTTCAAAGATCTGAAATAGAAAAATATCTTCGCGACAATAGTTTTGGATTCTGCATTGACATAACAAATACACAGGCAATTTACGGCAGAAACAAAATCAGGCTCAATTTAATTCCATATCTTGAGGAAAATTTTAATCCCAATATTCAAAATTCTTTGTACAGAATGTCTGAAACAATGGAAAGAGACAAAAAAATCATAGATAAATATGTTGAGATTAAGTTTAGTGAAGCTTTGATCACAGCAGGAAAAAACAAGGTTGTTTTAAATCTGCAAAAATTAAAGGACATGGACGAAGGAGAAGCCGGAAGGGTTGTAAGAAAATCCATAGAGCACCTTAAAGGCAACACTGTCAATGTTGAAATGAAACATATAGACTATGCCATTGATTTCATCAAAACAGGCTCCACAGGCAAAAAAATTAATCTGTCCGAGGGCTTTACAATTGAAATCAGCTATGATAATTTTATAGTCAATAAAATTGTTGAAAATATTCCAGAGTTTATATATACAATAGAGCTTGAAAAACCCCTGTTTATCAAAGAAGTAGGCAAGACACTGTTTTGCAGCGTAAAAGATACTTCTGAAGTAGACATCAGGGACTTAAGGAGCATCAATCTGGATTATGATTTTATAAAGGGAAATCTCACTGTCAGAAACAGAAGGACAGGGGATACAATAGTTCCTTGCGGAACTGACTGGAACAAAAAAGTTAAGGATATTTTTATAGATTTGAAAATTCCTGCAGAAGAAAGAGACAGTAAACTGATTATTGCAGATGATGAAAACATATTATGGCTTGAAGACTTCAGAATCCACAACAGTTACAAGGTGTCATCTTCAACAAAAAAAATATTAAACATTACCATAGGGAGGAGCACTAATGAATAAGGATATTAAGAACATACTAATTGCGGAGGACGTACTGCAGGCTAAGGTAAAAGAGCTTGGAGCCAAAATTACGGAAGACTACAAGGGCAAGGATTTGCTTTTGGTTTGCGTGTTAAAGGGAGCGGTATTATTTGTAAGCGATTTGATGAAAAGAATAGATTTGCCCCTTGAAATTGATTTTATGGCAATTTCAAGTTATGGTTCAAACACACAGTCTTCAGGAGTAGTAAGAATTTTAAAGGATTTGAATCAATCTATTGAAGGAAGAAACGTACTTATAGTTGAAGACATAATAGATTCAGGACTGACATTGTCCTACCTTGCAGAAAATTTAAAAGCAAGAGGCCCTGAGTCAGTTGAAATATGCACAATACTTGACAAACCCGACAGAAGAACAACAAATCTTGATATAAAATATACAGGATTCCAGGTTCCTGATGAGTTCGTTGTTGGATATGGCTTGGATTATGCTGAAAAATACAGAAATCTGCCATATATAGCAGTATTGAAAGAAGAAGTTTACACAAAATAATTGCTGGTGTTTATAATTTGGTATCCAACTCAATAAAATTATAATAATGACAACTTTTACTAAAATAATTGTAAAGTAAAAATATATGTGATACAATTTTATCATCAGATAGTCTTAAGACAAATAGGAGGCTTTAATTGAAAGGATTTATGAGAAGCATCGCGATGTATATACTTATCTTTGTTGTGATAATTATGCTGGTTCAGAGCATGGTTGAACCGGCAGCAGAAGAACAAAGCATAAGCTACAGCGAGCTTATAATTCAAATACAAAACGACAATATAAAATCACTTTCCTTCACTGAAAGCGAAGTAAAAGGTGTATTCAAGGATGACACCGAATTTACTTCTTATGTTCCAACCGTGTTCTTGTTTTCTTCAAGTTTTTACGACAAGTACCTTGCTGAAAAGGTTGAAACAGGCGAAATAACAATTGAAGGAGAGCCAATACCGGCTACACCTCTGTGGGTTCAGGCGCTTCCAACCATAGGAATGCTTGTTCTTCTGGGAGTTTTATGGTATGTGTTCATGAAACAGTCACAAGGCGGCGGAACAGGTAAGGCTATGTCCTTTGGCAAGAGCAGAGCCAAGATGGTCAAGGAAGATGATCCAAATAAAAAAATCACTTTTGCAGATGTTGCAGGTCTGGACGAAGAAAAGGAAGAGCTCAGCGAAATAGTTGACTTTCTTAAAAATCCGGCTAAGTTTGTGAGGCTTGGAGCACGCATACCAAAAGGAGTTCTTTTGGTGGGACCTCCTGGAACAGGAAAGACTTATCTTTCCAAATCCGTATCCGGAGAAGCAGGAGTACCATTTTTCAGCATAAGCGGTTCCGACTTTGTTGAAATGTTTGTAGGTGTTGGAGCTTCAAGAGTAAGAGATTTATTTGACCAGGCAAAGAAAAATGCTCCATGCATTATATTCATAGATGAAATTGATGCAGTGGGAAGAAGAAGAGGTGCTGGTCTTGGGGGCGGCAATGATGAAAGAGAACAGACATTGAACCAGTTGTTGGTTGAAATGGATGGTTTCTCAGGCAATGAGGGAATAATCATCATAGCTGCAACAAACAGACCGGATATTCTTGACCCTGCACTCATGAGACCAGGCAGATTTGACAGACAGGTTCACGTAGGTCTTCCGGACGTGAAGGCTAGAGAACAGATACTTAAAGTACATGTCAGAAAAAAACCATTGTCAGACGATGTTGATTTGGAAGTAGTTGCAAAGAGAACTCCGGGATTTACTCCGGCAGATCTGGAAAATGCTATGAATGAAGCAGCTCTCTTGACTGCAAGACACAACAAGACTCTCATAACAATGGATGTCATAGAAGAAGCGATAACAAAAGTAATTGCAGGTCCTGAAAAGAGAAGCAAGGTAATAAGCGAAAACGAAAAGAAACTCACTGCATATCATGAAGCAGGTCATGCAGTTGTTGCAAGACTTTCTTCAAACAAGGATCCTGTTCACATGATAACCATTATACCAAGAGGCGGAGCAGGAGGATTCACAATGTACCTTCCTGAGGAAGACCGTTCCTATGCTTCTAAAATGGAAATGGAAGAAAACATAGTGAGACTTCTTGGAGGAAGAGTTGCAGAAAAACTCGTGCTGGATGATATTTCAACAGGAGC
Source organism: Sedimentibacter sp. (assembly GCF_029265225.1). GTDB lineage: Bacteria > Bacillota > Clostridia > Tissierellales > Sedimentibacteraceae > Sedimentibacter. The sequence goes on along the minus strand of NZ_JAJUJR010000019.1, from coordinate 6,751 downwards.
TTCAAACGACATTGAAAGGGCAACCAAGATTGCAAGAGCCATGGTTACTACCTACGGCATGAGCGACGAGCTTGGTCCTATGGCTTACGGAACAAATGACGATGAAGTGTTCCTCGGAAGAGACTTTAATAAAATCAGAAATTATTCAGAAGAAGTTGCTGCAAAAATAGACAAGGAAATGAGAAGAATCATTGACAGCGCATATCACAAGACAGAAACACTTTTAAGCGAAAACATGGAAAAGCTTGAGCGTGTTGCGCAGGCTCTCCTTGAAAAGGAAACTATAACATGAAAAGAATTTGAAATGCTTTTCGAAGAAGCGTAAAATCACAAATATGTAGGGGAGGGTCTTGTGCCCTCCCGCTTAAGAATTAAGAATTAATGTAGGGATGGCTGAGGCCATCCCTTTAATATTGCAGTGCGTAGGGGAGGACCTCGTGTCCTCCCGAAGATAGCACAATTATTGAATCAATATCAAGGGCGGACACAAGATCCGCCCCTACAACTTGTTGAAAACTAGATTTGCCAATAGCTTGGGGAGGGTTACTGTCCTCCCGTTTTTTTTGTTGTAAAAACCTTATTTTATTGATAGAGTTAATTATAAAATTAATACGAGGTGCATTATGGACCATAATGAAAAGAAAGTTTATGAAGTTCTTGAAAAACTTCACATAGATTATGAAAAGCACGACCATCCGGCAGTGTTCACATGCCGTGAGGCTGACATTTACACAAGCGGTTTAAAAGGAATTCATACAAAAAATTTATTTCTAAGAAACAAAAGGGGTGACAGCCATTACCTGGTGGTCATGTGCGAGGACAAGGTTCTTGATGTAAAGGGTTTCGGAGAAATAATTTCCGAAAAAAACATAAGTTTTGCTTCACCTGAACGAATGATGAAATATTTAAGATTAACCCCTGGTTCCGTATCCATTTTTGGAATAATAAACGATACAGAACATGCAGTCATGGTTTATATTGACGAAGACATAATGAAAGAAGAATTCATCAATTCACATCCGAACGTGAATACATCAACTTTGGTAATCAAAGTATCTGACATGATTAAGTTTTTAGAGGAAAGCGGAAATCGATACCAAACGATTTCCTTGAAAATACCCCAAAAATCATGACAGACAATAAAAATTATTTTTATTTTATGAAATCGTAAAAAGCGTCCTGAAAATTGAAAAAATATAATCTTGCTTGATATTTCAATGATAAACAGCCTTATTGGTGCGGTGCGAAACGCAATTTTGCAACTTTTGTTGCAAGTTTGAAATTCTTGGAGTCATTTTTGGTTTACATCTTGCAAAAAAAAGCTTTTTAGATTATATTTATTGAGAAATATATTGTTAAACAAACAAGTGGAGGTATGCATGTTAAATAATGAAGAGCTTTCAAAAATAAAAACAGCCAGAGAAAATTGGGAAGAAAAAGTATTGAATAAAACGCTGGAGAAGTCTCCGGAAAGTAAAGAAGAATTCAGAAGCGTTTCAGGAGCAACTGTAGAAAGACTGTACACTCCGGAAGATGTTGCAGACATAGATTATGTGGAAGAAATCGGTTACCCTGGACAGTATCCTTTTACAAGAGGCTGCCAGCCCACAATGTACAGAGGAAAGAACTGGACCATGAGAATGTATGCTGGATTTGCAACTGCAGAAGAATCCAATGAAAGATATAAATATCTCGTTAGCCAGGGTTCAACAGGACTGTCTGTTGCATTTGACCTTCCTACTCAGATTGGATATGATTCAGACCATTCACTGGCACAGGGAGAAGTTGGAAAGGTAGGCGTTGCCATAGACTCTCTTAAGGATATGGAAATACTTTTCAATGGAATTCCTTTGGACAAAGTAAGCACATCAATGACAATAAACGCTCCTGCAGCAGTTCTTTTGGCAATGTACATAGCTGTGGGTGAAAAGCAAGGAGTTTCTGCGGACAAACTCAGAGGAACAATTCAAAACGATATTCTTAAAGAATACATAGCAAGGGGAACTTACATATTCCCAACTGAGCCTTCAATGAGACTTATTACAAACATTTTTGAATATTGCTCAAAGGAAGTTCCTAAATGGAATACAATAAGCATTTCAGGCTACCACATAAGAGAAGCAGGCTCAACTGCAGCTCAGGAAGTAGGATTCACTCTTGCTGACGGAATTGCATATGTTGAAGCAGCCATAAAGGCAGGCCTTGATGTTGATACATTTGCACCGAGACTTTCATTCTTCTTCAACTCTCACAACGACTTGTTTGAAGAGGTTGCCAAATTCAGGGCAGCAAGAAGACTGTGGGCAAAAATAATGAAGGAAAGATTCCATGCAAAAAGCGAGAAATCAATGATGCTCAAGTTCCACACACAGACTGCAGGATGCACGTTAACAGCACAGCAGCCTGACAACAACATCATTCGTGTTGCTATGCAGGCACTTGCAGCGGTACTCGGAGGAACTCAGTCTCTGCATACAAATTCAAGAGATGAGGCGCTGGCTCTTCCTACAACAGACTCAGTTACTATAGCTCTTAGAACACAGCAGATTATTGCAAGCGAAACAGGAGTTACAAACACAATAGACCCTCTTGCAGGTTCATACTTTGTTGAAGCAAAGACAAAGGAAATTGAAGACAAGGCAATGGAATATATTTCAAAAATAGACGATCTTGGTGGAGCAGCAAGAGCAATTGATCTTGGATACATCCAAAAGGAAATTTCAGATTCAGCATACAAATATCAGATGGAAATTGAATCTCTCGACAGAATAGTTGTAGGCGTGAACAAATATCAGGTTAAGGAAGAATCTCCAAAGGGATTATTGAAGGTTGATCCGATTGTAGGAGAAATGCAGACAAAGAAAATCCAGGATGTGAAGGCAGCAAGAAACAACGATGCTGTTAAGTCAAGACTTGAAGCTTTGAGAACAGCATGCCAGGGCACTGAAAATGTGATGCCGTTTATTCTTGACGCAGTCAAGGAATATGCAACGCTGGGAGAAATATGCCAGGTTATGAGAGATGTGTTCGGAGAATATGAGCAGGCAGTGCTGCTTTAATTAGGAGGATGAAATGAGCAAAATTATTAGAGTATTAGTAGCCAAACCGGGTCTTGACGGACATGACAGAGGAGCAAAGGTAATTGCAAGAGCACTTCGAGATGCAGGAATGGAAGTTATATATACAGGACTGAGACAGACACCTGAACAGATAGTTGCAGCCGCAATACAGGAAGATGTTGATGTAGTTGGAATGAGCCTTTTGTCAGGAGCTCACAATTATCTGTTCCCAAGAGTTGTTGAACTTCTCAAGGAACAGGGAGCTGATGACATACTGGTAATAGGCGGAGGAGTAATCCCGGATGATGACATACCAGGACTTAAGGAAGCAGGAATTGCAGAAATATTCACTCCTGGAACAACAACTACAGAAATGATTGAATTCATCAAAAATAACATAAAAGACAATTAAATGATTTTTGGGAGTCCTTATGGAATGGATTAAGAAAATGCTTGACGGGGACAAAAGAGCATGCGCCAAGCTTATAACAGCAGCGGAAAACAACCCTGAAGAAGCGGAAAAAATAATAAGAGAAATACATACTCACACGGGCAATGCGCATGTAATAGGCATTACAGGACCTCCTGGAGCAGGAAAGAGCACCCTTACTGACAAGGTTGTGAAACATCTTGTAGACGAGGGAAAAAGAGTCGGCATCATAGCAGTGGACCCTACAAGCCCTTATTCTGGCGGCTCAATTCTTGGAGACAGAATAAGGATGCAGGATTTGGCCCTCAATCCCAATGTGTTCATAAGAAGCATGGGGACAAGGGGATATCTTGGAGGACTTTCAAAATACACTAAAAATGCACTTAAGATTCTTGATGCCGCAGGCTATGACTACATAATAATAGAAACCGTCGGAGTAGGTCAGTCAGAAGTTGACATTGTAAAGATAGCAGACACCATACTGATGGTTATGGTTCCGGGACTTGGGGACGACATTCAGTCAATCAAGGCAGGCATAATGGAAATCGGAGACATTTTCGTCATCAACAAAAGCGATTTGTTCGGAGCAGACCGCACGGCAACGGAAGTGAACATGATGCTTGATTTAACCATGAATATGGAAAGAAGACCTCCGGTTGTAAAGGTTGTGGCATCTAAAAACGAAGGAATAGAAAATTTAATCCAAGAAATAAAAAGTCACATTGAATATCTCAAGGAAAGCGGGGAGCTTGATAAACGTCGAAAAAACAACATGAAGCTGGAAGTTGTGGAGCTCATTGAAACAGAGCTTAGAAAAATCGTAATTTCCCACACAGACAAGGAAAACAAGCTGGACAGCAGAGTGATGGAAATACTAAACAAGGAAAAAAATATTTACGAAGTAAGAGATGAGTTCTTAAAATCAATTAAGAATTAAGAGTTAAAAGTTAAAATTAAGAATTAAGAGTTAAGAATTAAGAATTAAAGAAGGAATTCGGGCTCTGCCCGAATTCCAACAATAATTTTTCACTCTTCATTCTTAATTCTTCATTAAATAAGCGGAGGGTTTTATGGTTAGAAAAGTGGATCACATCGGAGTGGCAGTAAAAAATTTAGATGAAGCATTAAATTTTTATGAGAATATACTGGGGTTGAAAGCAGCAGGCAAAGAAGTTGTTGAAGAACAAAAGGTTACAGTTGCATTCCTTCCAGTGGGAGATTCAGAGGTTGAACTTTTGGAATCAACAGAAGAAGACGGACCTATTGCAAAATTTATAGCAAAAAACGGTGAAGGCGTTCAGCACATTGCATACAAAGTTGACAACATTGAAGAAGCAATAGCTGAAATGAAGGAAAAAGGAATCAGAATGATTGATGAAAAACCACGTTATGGAGCCGGAGGAGCAAGAATAGCATTTTGCCATCCAAAGAGCACATTCGGAGTTTTAATAGAGCTTACTGAAAGAAATTAGTTCATATTTCTCAGGACATCATGAATCGAGGTGAAAGCATGATCAACTTAAGTCCATTTGCATCAATAGGAATTGTATTGGCTATAGCATGGATATTTATCAGCTTTATAAAAAAAGAACTTAAATATTAATACCGGTATTAATAAAGGAGACAAAATGGAATCTGTATATTTTGCTTTGAAGGTATATTTGTTGGGGTTTGCTGCTTCCATATTTATAGCCTTTATAATCAAGGCAATATTGCTTGTTATAAGGCAGTTTGCTAAAAGAAAACATGCATAATTTAATTTAAGGACGTGAGAAATTACTATGAACTTATTAGATCTTTTTCAAGGGGTCGGAACTTTGTTTTATCAGGAACCCAAGATTGCTATAGCAAGAATTGTCTTGATTCTTCTGGGCATGCTGATGGTGTACCTGGGCAAAAGAAAAATACTTGAGCCACTGATTATGATTCCCATTGGATTTGGAATGCTGGCAGTTAACGCAGGCGTATTGTTCCTTTCAGCAAATCAGACCGGAACATTGTTCATGGATCCACTGGTGACAAACACTGACAGTCTAATGAACATAATGCAGATTGACTGGCTGCAGCCTATTTACACATTGGCATTCAGCAACGGTCTGGTTACATGCTTTGTATTCATGGGAATAGGCGTTATTACAGATGTTGAATGTGTATTGAAGTATCCTTTTACTGGAATGCTCATTGCCATGTTTGCAGAGCTTGGATCAATTGCAACTTTTCCAATTGCTCATGCCATGGGACTTACATATGGAGAGGCTGCAGCCGTATCGCTTATCGGAGGCGCTGACGGTCCAATGGTATTATTTGCATCGCTTTTTCTTGCAAAGGACTTGTTTGTTCCAATCACAATAGTTGCGTACCTGTATCTAAGCCTTACTTACGGAGGTTATCCTTTCCTGGTAAGACTCTTGGTGCCGAAGGATATCAGGGCAACTGTAATAAAGACTGCAGCAAAAAAAAGCATAACTTCCGGAGAAAAACTTGCATTCGATGTAGTTGGATGCGCAGTGCTGTGTCTGTTGTTTCCCTCAGCTGCTCCCTTGTTCGTGAGCTTTTTTCTTGGCAATGCCATTCGTGAATCTGGAATTGACAGATATACCAAGTTAATAGAAGATGTGTTCCTGTATACATCAACATTTCTTTTAGGGTTGATGCTTGGAGTTCTTTGCGAAGCAAGCACCATTTTAAATCCTAAAATACTCATACTTCTGTTCCTTGGAATAGTAGCGCTGCTTTTATCAGGAATCGGTGGAATAATCGGCGGATATGTCATTTATATCATAAGCAATAAAAATTTCAATCCTGTTATTGGAATTGCCGGGGTATCATGTGTTCCAACCACTGCCAAGGTTGCACAGAAGGAAGTGTCAAGAGTGAACCGTTACAGCTATATTCTGGAATATGCCATGAGCGCAAGCATATGCGGAGTAATAACAACTGCAATACTTACAGGAATTTATGTTACATTGGTGCCTTTATTGTAAATAAGGTCTCATGAATATAAAGGAATCATATAGCAATAATACTAATATGGATAAAAATAATTTAAAAAGTACATGAATGTGCTCATTAAAAGACACGAATCTAAATGAGTGCAAACGTTATTTTGAATTTCAAAGTAATTATAAAATAAATCAAGCGGAGGTATAAATTGCCAAAGGATAAATTGATGGAGCTCAGGGAACTTAATGAAAAAATAAAACTGGGCGGCGGACAAAAGGCAATAGATAAGCAGCATGAAAGCGGCAAGCTGACTGCCAGG
>NZ_JAJUJR010000336.1 GCF_029265225.1 Sedimentibacter sp. | reverse complement strand
TTTTCTTTTGCGTTTATATTTTGTTGCAACTTTTTACGTTGTTTTGCGGCAACGACTCGCTTATCTTCCTTCTATACCCCCGTCGAAACCATTTACGCCCCCGTAAATGTTAATCGTCCTGTCTTTGCATTCTTCTTTCTGCATCCTTTTTGGCAAGATCCTGACGTTTGTCATAATTTTTCTTTCCTTTGGCTACAGCAAGCTCCATTTTAACAAGACCATTTTTGAGATATAAGCTTAAGGGTATTAATGAATAGCCTTTCAAAGTTGCCAACCCCAGCAATTTCCTGATTTCCCTCTTGTTCAGAAGAAGTTTCCTAGGCCTCAGGGGATCAACATTGTAAATGTTGCCTTGCTCATAAGGACTAATATGCATGTTCAAGACATAAGCTTCACCATCTTTTATATTTACATAACTATCTTTTAGGTTAACTTTTCCCTGTCTTATTGATTTAACTTCAGTTCCTACAAGGACTATGCCTGCTTCATATTTGTCTTCTATGAAATATTCGTGATATGCTTTTCTGTTGCTTGCAACATTTTTTGTGTTTTCAGCCATTTTCATCACCTACCATTAACGTAGGATGATTATAACATTAAAAATTTGCATTGTCAAATAGCAGTTATTTTACAACACTTGAAATATACGTAAAATTTAAATTAAAATCTTTCAATTGCTATTATTAAACATTTAAACAAACAATTTATGATTATATTGTTATTCAAAAATGCAATAATATTACTGAAACATATAATTTTTATTTAAATTTTGCCTCTGAAGCTTATATGGAAAGGACTGATTTTATGATAAATCATAATAAAAACAACAATATATTTGTAAATGTGATTTCTCAGCCAAGACACGTAAAATCACTGAGCAACAGACCTGTTGGAACAGCGGATACAAATCATTTTTGCATTTTTAACAATCAAAGTCATGCTGTTGGTTCAGTAATAAAAGGTTCTGACGGCACTTACATCTGTACTGAAGATGGCTCATGGCAGAATGCAGATCAATAAATAAATTATTGTTTTAAGGCATTGCAGCTTGCAATGCCTTTTTTGTTGTAGCCATTTAAAGACTTTATTTGTCATGTACATGTTAACCATAATATTTTCATTTCATATACTGTATTATCTTATGGAAAGATGGAGTGAATATGTATAATTATCAGTATGGGAAAAAAGCAGGATTCAATGGTAATTTTTATAAGTCAAACATATATAGCACGCAGGAAATGCCTTCAAACAATGGACCGGTATTGAATTATGACACTTTAATAACCCCGGACAAGATGAATTACGCGATTGATGTTCCCATCAACCTGGCTAAATCCTTGGAAGGAAAATATTTTATAGGCTTTGCTGATTATCTTTCATTTGGTGAAGGCACCAATACGTGGGCAAGACTGTACAATCCTCCGGACTCGGGAGTAAATCTTCATGTAACGGTATGGACAGTAAGTGACGTATCCCAATCCTCATATACAGCTCAAATATGGTTTAATGGTACTCCACCAGGATTTATAGAGGACTCCAGGCAGGTAACCCCTGCTAATACGGCTTTAATACCTCTGCCAGTTCCCAAGGTAAAACTTCAGTATACAAACAGCACAAAAGGGATTCCTACTGGAGGAGTGCTGGCATTTTTAAGAAGAGGTCAGCCTGGAACAACATTGGTGGATGATGAGCAGGGTAAATTTATTTTCCCTCCTGGAGGTTCATTTATGATTTTTCTTTCTAATCCTCAGACTCCTACCAGATTTGCATCTGCAAGCATAGCTTTTGGATGGTGGGAGGAACCAAGATAAAATCCCTGAAAGTTTCAGGGATTTTATTATATTATATTTTTTAGTAAATTAACTTAAGAATAATTTTAACATACTCATTAATTCATATTGGAAATTACTCTTATTAGATCGCTGAATACGCCATAGGCTGTCTGTTCAATTTCAGGATCATGTTCGACAATAGAAATTGTGCCCATTAAATCCGTTGTTATTGTCACCACTGAAGATGTACCTGATATTCCTGCCAGAAGTGAACCCTTAGGAAGTTCCTTGGGACTAACTCTTCCTACGACCTTGCCGTTTTCAATTCCTCCGTAACAAAGAAGCTTAATTGTGTTTCCTCTTTTTTCAGCATCCATTATTTGTTCGTATGTTATGTCTTCAATTCCTTTTCTCTCAATATCATAAGGAGTGATGTCTGCTTCCATTAGCACATTTAAAAGGGCTGCGGTCTTTGCTGCGGCGTCCCATCCTTCAATGTCCATTGAAGGATCTGCTTCAACAAATCCCCTTTCTTTTCCTTCTTTTATGACATCATCATAATTCTTCCCCTTGGCTAGTTCTTCAAGAACAAAATTTGTAGTGGAATTTAAAATTCCCTTCACTTCTGTAACCTTGCACATTTTCAATGTTTCATCTGCCAGATTAAATACCGGTGTGCCGTCCATAACAGTTGTTTCGAAATAAAACAAAACTCCCTGTTTCTTGGCAAGTTCTTTCAGAGTTTTATATGACCATGCTATTGGTCCTTTATTTGCGCTTATGGCATGTTTTTTACGGTTTAAAGCCGTCTTGATATGGTCAATTGCAGGCTGGCCTGAAAATATCTTCAGGGGTGTGAGCTCCATGATTACATCATAATCAACAGTATTTGCTATTTCCATTGAGTTCATTGTTGAGTAATCATTGCTGTTTTCATCAAACTTATGAATATTATCCATGTCATTGCAGGCCTTCTCAAGATTTATTCCGTTTTCGTTCACAAGGCATCCCCTGCTGCCTGTTGACACGGCCACTACCCTTACATCGCACCCATAATTTTTCATGATTTCAGCTCTTTTTTCATTTAAAAGCTTTGCAAAAGCCCTTCCTACATTTCCAAAACCAAGAATTGCAACTTTAATTGTTTGATTTTTCATAAAATCTTCCCCTCCGCTTTATTGCTTATTTTGCAAATGTGAT
>NZ_JAJUJR010000136.1 GCF_029265225.1 Sedimentibacter sp. | reverse complement strand
GCAAGCAAATCATGCGTGCTCCAAGAGGCAGGGGAAAAATATCCGTGACCTGCAGGAAGTGCGGCACAAAGTTCATACAGAAATCATAATAAAAAAGACTGTTGCATTAAGTATGTTCATGTCATCCTGAGCGATAGCGAAGGATCTTATCTTTTGAAATTCTGAGATTCTTCGGGCTAAAGCCCTCAGAATGACACGATAATAAACACTTATGCAACAGTCTATTTTTATTTTACTTATTACAAATTAATTTATGACTCAAGCATTTCTTTTCCAACTGGAGTGTTTTTAAACACTGCCAGAAACATTACAGCAACAATTATTCCTGCAGCTGACTGAATGACATTGCCTGGTATTTCGCTTATTGTTGTAATGAAGTTGCCAACCATGAGCGAGCCAACCATATAGTAACCGAAAATCTGCCATACGCTGCCCATTGCTGCTCCAAGAACCCATTTGTTTTTAGTTTCAGGAAGTCTTTCTATAACTGTTCCCATTATAAGTCCCATGATGCCCTTGATTATGAATGTAGGAAGAGCATAGTATGCGTAGCCTCCAATAATATCTGCAAGTGAAGCACCGATTGCTCCTGCCCAGGATCCGTTTCTTTTTCCAAGGAGAATCACAGCTATAAAAATAAAACCGTCTCCCAGATGCGTGTATCCGTTTGTTACAACCGACGGAACCTTGATTATGAATGTAGCCACGCATATGAGCGCTGCAAACAATGATGTGTAAACCAATTCTTTTATATTTTTCTCTTTCATTTTTAATTCTCCTGTAATTTACTTTAATAAGATTATATAAAAATCTGTACCCTTTAAAAGATACAGATTAATATTTTTAATAGATTACAGATTAAATTTTATATTTACTTATATGGAATAAGATTCCTAAATAAAAAAAGCCATGGATGCAGCAACATCAATGGCAATAATTTAAAAAATTAAAGCACCCTGCCCAGATCCAACCAGGCTTCCTCGCGTCACACAAAACGGTCTACTTATTGCTGCTTCCTTCCGGACCTGACAAGATTCATAGGGTTCTGTTGCGCGAGACCAAGTTTTCACTGGGACAGAGTGCATTAAGATAATAACACAAATAGCATATCAAGTCAATACAATTAAGACAAAATCTATTTTAAAACCTCGAGAGTTTTTTCCTCTTCAAACTGTTTTGTGTAAAGTTTGTAATAATATCCTTTTTTCGCTATGAGACTTTTGTGGGTTCCCTGTTCAACAATTTTCCCGTTCTTGACAACCAGAATTATGTCAGCTTTTTTAATTGTTGAAAGCCTGTGAGCTATTATAAACGAAGTTCTTCCCTTAAGAAGATAATCTATTCCATCCTGAATGAACTTTTCTGTCTGTGTGTCAATTGATGAAGTTGCTTCATCAAGCACAAATATTCTTGGGTTTGCAAGAATTGCCCTTGCTATGGAAATAAGCTGCTTCTCGCCAGTTGAAAGCTTATCTCCTCCTTCTCCAACTTCGCTTAAATATCCCTTTTCCAGCTTGTCGGCAACTGTGTTTACAGAAACTATTTCAGCGGCTTTTATTACTTCTTCATCAGTTGCATCCAAGTTGCCATACCATATGTTGTCCTTTATGGTGCCTGAAAACAAATGAGGGTTTTGCAGCACATAACCAATGTTTGAATGAAGCCATAGCTGTGACCTTTCTCTGTAATCCCTGCCGTCTATTAAAATTTCTCCTTCAGTAGGCTCAAAAAACCTGCATGCAAGGTTAACAAGTGTACTTTTGCCTGCTCCGGTTTCTCCAACAATCGCCACATTTGTTCCAGCGGGTATATGGAGGCTGAAGTCTTTCAAAACTTCTTCATCACCGTCAGGGTATTTAAACGTAACATTGCAAAATTCTATGTCACCTTTTATTTCTTCCCAGTTTTCTTTTTTTGGATTGATGTTGTCTCCGTACTTTTCAACAACATCAGCCCTGTCCTTTATTAACGGCTCCTTCTCTAAAAGGTCAGTGACCCTTTCCACATTGGCCTGAAGAGAAATGACATCCGTATATGTCTTTGCTAATTGCTGTACAGGCTCAAAAATGTTGATTGCATATGATATGAATGCTGACAGCGTTCCAATCTGAATTATATCGCTCATTGCCAGATATCCGCCTCTTGCCAGCACAATTGCAGTTGAAACAGAGCCGAAGAATACTATTATAGGAATGTACAGTCCGTTAAGATTTGCCATCCTGAGAGACGCCTTCTCCATTTCAAGACTCACACCTTTAAATTCATCAAGATTCTTATTTTCAATGACAAGCGTCTTTGTGGTTCTGGCTCCGGTAATCCCTTCGTTGAATTGACCTGTAAGCTTTGAATTTACTTTTCTCAGCTTTCTGCTGGTAGAAAGCATTTTTTTCTGAAAATACAATGTTATTATTGCCATCAAAGGAACAACAACCATAACAATTATGGCCAGCTTCACATTTAAAAGCATCATTGCAGCAAATGCTCCTGTTACATATGCACATGACCAGAAAACATCGACCAGACCCCAGGCTATCATGGATCCGATTTTGTTTGTGTCGCTTAATGTTCTAGCCAAGATATAGCCAACAGGAGTTGTGTTGTAATATGAAAGGGACAAATTTTGAAGGTGAGTGAATATTTCCTTTCTCAGATCCTTCCCTATGTGCATTTCCACAACTATTGCATACCTTGCGAATATATTTACCGACCACGACATTACAACCAGAGCAGCAGAGTAAACAATTATGAACCTGCCCAGTCCTTCGGTTGTATTCTTCACAATGAAATTGTCAACGGCATATTTTTGGAACAATGGAATGGAAAGGTCCATAAATGCTGTAATAAGCATGAAAATTACAATCCCTGATATCTTTTTTTTGTACGGCAAAAAGAACCTGCCAAGCTTAAACCATGTCTTTATATTAATCGACTTATATCCAGTATCTTCTTCGTAATAATCCATAAATCCCCCTAATCAACATCATCAGACAAATTCATCTGCACGTTGAATACTTCCTTGTAAATACCGTCCCTTTCAATAAGTTCATCATGAGTCCCCATATCGGAAACCCTTCCCTTGTCAAGCACAAGAATGATGTCTGCCTGCATGAGGGTTGTTATACGATGAGATATCAATATGATGGTGGAATCTTTTTTGTCTTTTTTTAGTGCTTCACGTATTTTTGCATCCGTTTCTGAATCAACAGCAGAAAGAGAATCATCAAAAACCATTATGGGAGTTTTCTGAAGAAGCATTCTGGCAATTGAAACGCGCTGTTTTTGTCCTCCTGACAATGTTACTCCTCTTTCTCCTACAATTGTATCATAGCCTTTTGAAAATTCCTCTATGCTTTCATCAACCTGGGCGATTGATGTTGCTTCCTTAACATCATCAATAGTTGCATCGCTATTTACTATTGTTATGTTGTCCTTTATGGAACGGGAGAACAAAAATGGCTCCTGCAGCACCATGCCTATGTTCTTTCTCAAATGTTCCCGTTTTATGTTGCGTATGTCCACTCCACCTATTGTTATGCTTCCACAGTCCTCTGGAAGGTCGTAGAGACGGTTTAATAGATGCATGAGTGTTGTCTTTCCCGAACCTGTGCCCCCAAGCACTGCAAATGTTGTTCCGGCTTTTATTTTAAAACTAACGTTGTCCAGGACCGGAACATTTCCGTCATATTTGAATGTAACATTTTTATATTCAATGTCCTTGTTCATGTCAGGTTCAACAGACCCCTGAGTTTCAAGTTCTTCCGGCTCACTTAATATTTCGCATATTCTTTGTGCTGAAACCTTAGTCTTGCTCAGTTCTCCAAGAATACGCCCGAAGCTTCTAAGGGGCCATGCAATCATTGAAGTGTATGATACAAATACAAGGAATTCTCCCAGCGTGATAACATTGTTTACAGCCTGCACCGTTCCTGCAGCCACTATTGTCATGACCATGAGGCCTGTTACAAGATCACCGATACCCCAGTAGTATCCAAGCTGGTATCCAAGCTTAACCCACAAATCAGAAAATTTAAGATTTCTTTCTGAAAATTTTTCTATTTCATATTTTTCCCTGCCAAAGGCCCTTACAACCCTGACACCGGTTAAGTTTTCCTGCGTTGCTGTGAAAAGCGCTCCTTCAGCTTCATCGGCTACCAGAAATTTCTTGGACAATATTCCGTAAAATATGGATGAATACAAAATGACAACAGGAACAAAGACAAGAACCATCAGAGTCAGCTTCAGGTTCATGGGAAACATCAGTGTAAGGGATATTGCCACAAGCATTATTGTCCTGAACATTTCAGAAAGCTGAGTGCTTATGAAATTTCGAAGAATCTCCACATCAGATGTAGACCGTTGAATGATGTCACCCGTCTGGTTTTTGATGTGCCAGCTGTAAGGCAGTCTTTGTATGTGTTCAAAAAGTTTGTTTCTTATGGTTTTCACAGTTCCTTCTGTTGCCTTTGCAATAGAAATCCTGCCTATGTAATCACCCAGAGACGCAATAACAGCAATAAAAATAACAAATGCAGCACAGAGCCACAAATTCTGCCTCAGTCCTTCCCTTCCACCTGCCATGTTTATGAGGTTCATCAAGGGTGAAATAAGCCTGTAGGGAATGTCTCCTATAATGGAGTCCACAGTAAAGCTTATTACCTGCGGCGTAGCAAAGCCCGCTGCAACGCGGACAACGGTTGCACCGGCAGAAAGGGCTATGAATTTTCTATAACCCCTGGAATATGAGTAAATAGTTTTTAAATTTGACTTATTTTTGGCATCCATAAACAACCTCTGTCAAAAAATCCCAAAGCAAATACCTTGGGCTGAGTTTAAATGTATAAGTAATCTTATCTGTACTGTTTATTCATTCTATAATAATTTTATATGTATGTCAAATTTTATATTACTGACATTTTCTCCGAAATATTTTATAACAAAAGAGGAACATCTCCTCAGACCATTGATAACCTCTTCTACAAATTGCAGAAATATTATCAGCCTGAAGCAAATGTTCCTCTTAAAATTTAATATTTATTATTTTGCTGTTGCAGCAGCCTTAGCAACTATGCTCTGGAATCCGTCTATTCCTATAGTTACTGATGATACCAAATCTGCATCAGTTGTTGTTCCTTCTGCGTCAACTGCAATTGCTGTTACTTCTTCTGCAGTCTTTCCCGTTATGAAGTCAGTGAATGCTTTTGCCTGCTCATACCATTCTTTGCCTATCTTTGAAGCTTTTTTCATGCCGTAATCATCGCCTAATTCATTTTTAGTCAATACATCAGCAGCTAAGTCAGTAGTGATTTTTCCTGTTGCATCAAACTTAACATTTGACTGGGATGCATCAATTATGCTTGAAGTGATTTTTCCGTCAGCATCGAAAGTTGTTACAGTGTATGTTGAATATGCCTGTGCAACTCCTTCAGCGTCAGCAGCAGAATCTTTGGATTTAGAAATTGTAGTTACAACACCAAGTCCTAATTCATCATTTTTAGTTGCTCCTAAAAATTCTGCATTTTCAACAGCTTTTTCAACTGCAGCAACATAACCGTTGATTTTAATAGTTACAGATGAAGTTAAGTCAGCTTCTGTAGGTACGCCTGTATCAGTTACAGGTATAGCCTTTATTTCTTCAACTGTTTTTCCAACCATGTAATCAGCTAAAGCATTAGCTTGTTCAAACCAATCCTTGCCCAATGAAGAAGCTTTAGCCATTCCGTAATCTGCTCCAAGTTCTTGTTTAGACTTGTATTCTGCTTCTTTGTCAGAAGTAATTTTTCCTTCTTTTGTGAAGTTAATTTTAGTTTGTGCAGTGTCAATAGCAGCTTTAACTATTTTTCCGTCCTGGTCAACTGTTACTGCCAATACAACTGAATCTGTCTGAGCTAAACCATCTTTTTCGCCTGCATCAGCTGATTTTTCAACTGAAGTAATAACTGCTAGTCCAGTTTTTACAGAATCTTCAGTTACTTCAACTTCTCCTGCTGCTGGTTCTTCTGCCTTTGGCTCTTCTGCTGCTGGTTCCTGAACTGCAGGTTCATTTGAAACAGGTGCCTGTTCTTTTGCACAACCTGCAAAAGCAAATAAAGACATTGTTAAAATTAATGATAATAATATTGATTTTTTCATTGTCACCCTCCAAAG
>NZ_JAJUJR010000067.1 GCF_029265225.1 Sedimentibacter sp. | reverse complement strand
TCTTCATTGTCATAAATGTAAAGAGGAGGGTCGAATTTAAGTTCAGGATTACCGTTCTTTGAAGCCCTTATGAGAACCATGTTTGGTTTTTCTGCTGCTCTCGGGTGAACAAAGCGAATTTGCTTAGGCTCAAGCCTGTATTTTCGAAGCAGCCACATTATATCAGCCAGACGGTCAGGACGGTGCACCATGTAAAAACGTCCATATTGCTTCAAAAGCATTGCAGCAGTCCTTATGACATCTTCAAGGGAGCACTTTATTTCATGCCTTGAAATTGCTTTTTTATCCGTTGGGTTTACTATGCCGCTGTTGCTCAGCTTGTAGGGCGGATTTGAAATTACAGCATCAAATGAATTGGGCTCCAGAAATTTCCCTGCATCGTTTAAATCAATGTTTAAAATTTCAATTTTATCCTGCAGGTTGTTGAGCTCCACGCTTCTTCTGGCCATTTCTGCAACTTCTTCCTGAATTTCAACTGCATATGCCTTAGAATAATTATTCTTTCCGCTTAACAAAATAGGAATGATTCCTGTTCCTGTTCCCAAATCCACAATTTTTGAATTATTTTTAATGTCGCAGTAATTTGTCAGAAGAACTGCATCCATGCCAAAGCAAAACCATTTTTTGTTTTGTATTATCTTTAAGCCGTTGCACTGCAAATCCTCTATTTTTTCATCTTCCTTGAGCAATATGTCCATATTGTAACCTTTCATTTATTAATATAAATCCATCATATACTATCTTTAATCTTTAATCTTTAATCTTTAATTCTTAATTAATAATAGCGCTGTCTATGAGTTTTTTTGTGTATTCTTCTGTAGGGTGCAGAAGCACTTGCTTTGCATCTCCTGCTTCAACAACAGCACCATTTTGCATTACCATTATTGTGTCCGACATGTAGTTTACTACTCCTATGTCGTGAGAAATAAAAATGTAGGCAATGTTTAGCTCTGCCTGTAGCCTTTTAAGAAGGTTTACTATCTGAGCCTGAATTGAAACATCAAGAGCCGAGACAGGCTCATCGCATATTATCACTTTAGGGCTTACAATTAGCGCCCTTGCTATTGCTGCTCTCTGGCACTGACCTCCGCTTATTTCAGATGGATATTTATTTTTAATGTTTAAATCAAGCCCTACCTTACCAAGAATTTCATCAACCATTTTGTTTGCTTCATGTTTATCCCTGGCGATGTTGAGAGTAAATAAGGGCATGGAAAGAATTTCACCTATTTTATAGTTGGGGTCCATGGAGCCTTGGGGATCCTGAAAAATAAACTGTACGTTTCTTCTGTATTCCTTGTGCTCTTCGGGCGTCATTTCTGCAATGTTTTTTCCGTAATAAAAAACATTGCCAAATGACGGTTTCTGAAGCCCCCCAACAATTTCTCCAGTTGTTGATTTGCCGCTTCCCGATTCTCCCACTATTCCCAGAGTCTTTCCTTCTTCAACCGTTAAATTTGCATTTTTCACCGCAGCAACTTTTTCCTTGACTTTTCCGGTCAAAAAGTGTTTTTTTACAACATATTCTTTTCTTATATTTTTGGCTGTAATAACAGCCTTGTTTTCTTCAATGCCCATAATTAGCCTCTTAATCTAAATTGCATCTGAAATAATGTCCGCCCTCTTCATGTTCCTTAACATGAGTTTCGCATATTTCCATTGCTTTAGGACACCTGTTTCTGAACAGGCAGCCTTTTGTGTCCCTTCCCTTTTCCTGAACATAGCCCGGTATTTCTGCAAGAGGCTATGTCTTTTTGATCTTCATGGTAGGAATTATGTTTATTAAAAGCTGGGTGTATGGATGTCTTGGATTTTCAAACACTGATTTTGTGGGTCCTGACTCAACCACCACTCCTGCATACATGACTGCAAGGCTGTGGCTGTAGTTCTTCACAAGTCCCAAGTCGTGAGATATTAAAAGTATTGAAATATTCAGCTCTTCATTTATTGATCTGAACAGTTCCATTACCTGCTTTTGCACTGTGCTGTCCAGCGCAGTTGTAGGCTCGTCTGCAACTATGAGCTTAGGATCGTTCATGAGAGCCATGGCAATGTTAATGCGCTGTCTCATTCCTCCGCTAAGCTGCCATGGGTAGTAATTAAGAACCGACTTCGGATTTGAAAAACCTACCTTGGCAAGTATTCTCTCTGCTTTTTCAAGAGCTTCTTTTTTACTGTTGTTTGTATGGTCAACAAAACCATCTGCAATCTGGTTCTTGATTTTTATCATAGGGTGAAGAAAAAAAACTGTGTTTTGAGGAATATAGCCGACATTTTTCCCTATATGTGCTTTCTTTTCCCTGGGAGAAATTTCAAGCATATTTTTCCCTGCAACAATCATTTCGTCAGCACTGTATTTTAAATCATCCGGCAAAAGATTTATAAGTGACTTTGCTGTGAGAGTTTTTCCGGAACCTGATTCTCCAACAAGTCCGAAAATTTCTCCCCTTGCAATTTTAATGGATGAACTGCTCACAAGAGTATTGCCTGCAGCATCACTCACATGAAGGTCTTTTAATATTACAGTATCAGCATCATTCATAATTTCATTCATCATGGCTCCTCCTGTTGATGAGCATGTCATTTAATCCGTCCCCTATGAGATTGAAGCCAAGAATTGTAATTATTATTGCAATTCCCGGAGCCACTGCTAGGTACGGATAAGTGAGGAAATACTGCCTCGATTCACTTAGCATCAGTCCCCAGCTTGCATTTGGCGGCTGAATTCCAAGGCCAAGAAATGATAGTGATGTTTCTATCATGACAGCAGATCCTATTGCAGAGCTGTACTGAGTTACAAGCTTAGGCAGCATGGCAGGAACAAAATGTTTGAAAAATATTTGTCTGTTTGTTGTTCCGTAGCTCTTGGCAGCCTTAATATACAGAAGATTTTCCGTATCAAGTATCATTGAATATACAAGCCTTGCAAAAACAGGAATCATGAATATTCCTATGGCTATGATGGAACCCTTAAGCCCTTTTCCAGCCACCGTTACAATCATCAGGGCAAGAAGTATGCCTGGAAATGCCATAAGCCCGTCCATAATACGCATGATAACAGAACTTGCTGCTTTTTTTAGCATTGCAGCAACAGCTCCCAATGCAATGCCAAAGGCTGTTCCAAGGGTTACAGACCCTATTCCCACAAGGAGCACATTTCTTGAGCCGTACATTATTCTGCTCATGATGTCTCTTCCGAAGTTGTCCGTTCCAAGCATGTGTTCGGAATGGAAATCAGGCTTAAAAAAGCGTTCTGATATATTCATTTCATTGGGAGGGTACGGCATGTACACAAATGACAGCCCCCACATTGCCAAAATCAGCAAAATTAATATTATTCCTGTTATGATGCTAACATTTTTTTTCATTATGATTATTCTCCTCGCTGAAAGGATTTTATTCTTGGATTTATAAACATTATCAGTACATCCACAGCTAATGAAATGAAGATTACCGTTGCTGTAACAAACATCACAAGGCCTTGGAGAAGAACAATGTCTCTGTGCTCCACGGCACTCAAAACAAGTCTTCCCAACCCTGGAAGTGAAAAAATGGTTTCAACCACAACGGTTCCTCCTGCAAGCTTTGCAAACTGCATTCCTATTATTGTGAGCGGTGCAATAAGAGCTCCCCTCAATGCATATTTAACATAAACTTTCCGAAAACCAAGCCCCTTAACTTTTGCCATATCCATGTAGTCTTGCTTCAATGAATCAAGCATGGAGCTTCTTACAATCCTTAAGAGCGTTCCTGTTTCTCCTATGGCCAGCACAACAGAAGGAAGTGTTATACTTTTTATAAATCCTCCGAAACCATCCCTGAGCGGAACAAATCCCGATACAGGAAACAACTTCAGCCTAAGTCCGAAATAAACAATAAAAACCATTCCTATCCAAAAGGAAGGAATGGCTGTTCCAAGCTGCATAATGCTTCTTGAAAAATAATCTATGATGCTGTTCTTTTTAATAGCTGAAAGCATTCCAAACAGGAACGCCAAAAAAACAGCAATAGTCATGGCATATACCGATATGGAAAGAGTTACAGGAAGACTGCCTGCAATCAATGATTTTACAGACTCCCCGTACACATAGGATGTTCCCATGTCAAGATGAAGAAGGTCGTTAAGCCATCCAAGATACTGCTGGTAAAGCGGTCTGTCAAGTCCCATGGCTGCATGAAGTTCCTGAACCATTTCCGGAGTTGCTTCCGTTCCCAGAATCAGCTGGGCAGGGTCCCCCGGAATGATCATTAATACAGCAAATGTTATGATTGACACAACCAGCAAAACAATAACCGAGCTTTTGACTCTGTCTAAAACATACCTTAACATAAATTCACCCCGTTACAAATACCTTATTCTGTAAAGCTTACTGTGCTGAAGTCATAAACATCTATTGGGAATATTTCCATACCTTGTACATCTTTCTGAAGTGCAAGCATTGTACGAGGAGTCTGCAGATAGATGGCAGGAAGTTTCTCAGCAAGTATCACTTGTATTTGTTTATATATTTCCTGTCTCTTGTTTGCATCAAGTTCCTTGAGAGCATCAGCAAGAAGTTGGTCAACCTCGCCTGTTTTCAAGCTTATATAATCGTTGCTGTCTGATTTGTATCTTGCCAGGAACGCATACGAATCAAGTCTTCCTGTGTGACCAACAACAGTTGTGTCAAATTTCTTTGCTGTGTACACATCGCTCAGCCATGTTCCCCATTCAACAATTTCAATGTTTACATTTATGCCGATTTTTCCTAACTGGTCTGCAATAACCTGTCCAGCGTCAACGTGGAGCTGATAGTTCTTAGGAAGGGTCATGTTGATGTCAAATCCGTTTTCATATCCTGCTTCCTTCAAAAGCTCCTTTGCTTTTTCAGGATTGTATTCTATCACGTTGTTTGTATCATAATAATCAGGCGAAGTAGGCGGAAGATGAGAACCTATTTTGTCTCCGTATCCAAACATTGAGGCTTCAATCACTTCATCCTTATTGATTGCCATGGCCATTGCCTGCCTTACTTTTTCATTTTTCAGGATTTCATTGTCAGTATTGATTGACATTATCTGTACAGCATTCATAGGTTCAGAAATAACCTGGTATGCTTCATTGCCTTCAACCATTGTTACCTGATCTCCTGTGAGAGGAATTATGTCAAGGTCTCCAACCTGGAAGCTTGCCATCATGCTTGTGGCATCAGGAATAAGTACAAGTTTTACTGTTTCCAGTCTTGCTTTTTCACCAAAATAATTGTCATTTCTTTCAAGGGTCAAATCCTGCTGAGGATTCCATTCCTTCAGCTTAAAGGCACCTGTTCCAACAGGGGCAGTCTTCAAATTGTTGGCTGCTTCTTCGGGAACAATAGCAGTCCATGGATATGCAAATCTTTTTAAAAGTTCTACATCAAGTTTTTCCGTTGTGAATTTTATATGATAGTCATCAACAGCTTCTATTTTAACTATATTTTCATAATCTTTTGCTTTTGGGCTTTCTGCATCTTTCAGTCTGTTGAAGGAATATTCAACGTCCTTTGCAGTCATCTGTCTTCCGTTGTGGAAAGAAACATCGTCCCTCAATGTAAATGTAATTTCCATACCATCTTCAGAAACATTCCATTCCTTTGCAAGTCTCGGGGTGATTTCCCAATCAGGTGTTACTGATACCAATGTATCATAAATGTTGTTTGTCACGGAGAAAGTTGATGCGGCAGCAGTTCTTTGAGGATCAAGGCCTTCAGGTTCAGTAGTGTATCCCATTGTCAAACCGGTCTTGACAGTTGTTTGAGGCTCTTTAGGAGTGTTTTCTTGATTTGAGCATGCAGAAATGCTTAACAGCATAACGGCAGACAGTAAAACAGCTATAATTTTCTTCATTTTTTTATCCTTTCAGTTAATAAAATTTTATTTAAATATCTTTTACTGAAAATCAAATTAAACGCATTGATCACCTTTTATTATCAAATCATGAGTATCTGTAATAAGTCTTGAAAACTGCGCTGGAATTCGATTATAATTAAATACATTTATGTTTAACACATATCATTTGAAATGTCAATAGATTGACATAATTTAACGTTCTTTATGAACATTTTTTTCGACAAAAGACAAGCTTCATTTTTATAATTGTTTATTATTTAAATCAGCATTTTTTCATACCATTAAATTATTAGCTCGTTGTAAAAAAATGCAAATCATGATATTATATTAATTGCTATTATTAATTTATCAGATGAAGGTGGATTATGAATTCAAACAGAAAGAAACTTAAGGAAATGCAGCAAAAAAAATGGTGGAGCTATGCTATGCTTGTGGCAGGAATGTTTGTTTTCATCGAAGGCTGCACAATTTTAAAAACAAATACGGGGTCTGCCCTGCCAGCAATAATATTAAGCTTATTTATGCACTCCAGCAGCATGAAAGACTTAGGAAAAAGATTGTTGAAGCATGAGCCCGGAACTGCTGCAAACATTGCCATGTTGTTGGCTCTGTTATTAGCAGCGGCAGCAAGTTATCTGAAAGAAATTAACCTTTCAGCAATTTTCCTCATGAATATTTCGGCAGTAATTGTATTTTTGATTGTAACAGCTGCCTCAAAATTCATAAAAAAGCAATAATAAGGAGCGCATATGGTTAAAAGATTTATTTCTTACTACAAACCCGTAAAGAAAATTTTTATCATTGACATGGTCTGTGCATTTATAATGGCCGTGTGCGATTTATTTTACCCCATGATAACAAGGAACATAATAAACATTTATGTTCCCAACCAGCAGTTCAACCTCATGATAACATGGCTGGTGGCATTAGGACTCATTTACCTCCTGAAAGTAGGGCTTAATTACTACATTACATACTACGGTCACATTATGGGCGTAATAATGCAGGCGAACATGAGAAAAGATATTTTCGAACACCTGCAGGACCTTCCATTTGTTTTCTTCGATGAAAACAAGACAGGAAGCCTCACTTCCAGAATCATAAACGACCTTATGGAAGTATCTGAGCTGGCACACCACGGTCCTGAAGACTTGTTCATTTCCCTCATAATGCTTGTGGGGAGCTTCGTGATGCTCAGCACAATTAATTTTCCTCTGGCTCTCATAGTATTTTCCGTTGTTCCATTTTTAATTTTCATTGTAATGAAGCTTAGAATCAGAATGTCGGACACATTTCTTGAAACAAGGGAAACAATCGGCGAAGTAAATGCCACAATTGAAAACAGCATTTCAGGCATAAGGGTTTCAAAGGCTTTCAGCAACAAGCAAAATGAAATTGAAAAATTTGAAAACAACAACCACAAATTCCAGACAGCAAGAAAAAAAGCATACAAGGTCATGGCTGAATTCCACGTGAGTTCTTCATTTGTAATTGACTTTTTAAACATTCTTGTATTAAGCGCCGGAGGAATTTTCTTCTTCAAGGGATGGATTAACTTTGGAGATTTTGCAGCCTTTATATTGTACATAAGCAACTTCCTGAATCCCATAAGGAAACTCATAAACTTCGTTGAACAGTACCAGTCAGGAATTTCAGGATTCAAAAGATTCACTGAAATTATGGACGCTGAAATTGAAAAGGATGAACCAGGTGCAAAAGACATCGACAAGGTCAAAGGAGACATACAATTCAATGACGTTACATTCTCATACGGAGATGACAAGGAAGTTTTAAAGGACATCACATTCAAAATCGATGCAGGCAAGACTGTTGCCTTCGTAGGACCATCAGGAGGAGGAAAAACAACACTGTGTCACCTCATACCGCGTTTTTATGAAACAGAAGAAGGAAGCATTTCCATAGACAACACAGACATCAAGGATTTCACCCGCAAGTCCCTGAGAAAAAGCATTGGGATTGTTCAGCAGGACGTGTTCCTTTTCACAGGAACAATTTATGACAACATACTTTGCGGAAAACTTGATGCAACAGATGAAGAAATACAACAGGCAGCAAAAATGGCCAACATCCATGACTTCATAATGGACCTTCCCGATGGCTACCACACTTATGTGGGTGAAAGAGGCGTGAAGCTTTCCGGAGGACAAAAACAAAGAATTTCTATTGCACGTGTATTTTTGAAAAATCCGCCAATACTTATTCTTGACGAAGCAACTTCTGCCCTTGACAATGCAACAGAACTTCTGATACAAAATTCTCTTGAGGAACTGTCAAAGGGAAGAACAACAGTTGTTGTTGCCCACAGGCTTTCAACAATTAAAAATGCAGATGAAATAATTGTCTTAACAGACAAGGGTATTCAGGAAAAAGGAAGACACGAGGATTTAATCAATACAGAAGGCATTTATGCGGAGTTGTACAATTCTCAGTTTAAAAACCTGGCTTAGGAGGTTTTATGAATATTACAATTATAGGATGCTGGGGAGGTTTCCCCAAAGCTGGCGAAGCAACATCAGGCTACCTGGTGGAGCATGACGGCTTCAAGCTGCTTCTTGAGTGCGGCAGCGGAGTTGTGAGCCTCATGCAGCAGAAATTTGATCTGGGGGAAATTGACGCAGTGCTATTGACCCATTATCACTACGACCACATCTGCGACATAGGACCACTTCAGTATGCAAGGCAGATTAAGACACAGCTTGGACAAATAAACAAAACTCTTCCCATATATGCTCCAAAGGGAGAATTTTTCAACCTGTTGAAGTGGGAAGACTACACGTTTGGTCTGGATTTTGATGAAAAAAGCATCTTAAACATCGGACCCTTTGAAATAAGCTTCATTAAAAATGTCCATCCTGTGGAAGCATACAGCATAAAAATAAAATGCAGCGACAAAGTATTTTCATTCACTTCAGACACGGCATACTTTGAAGGTTTAGACGATTTCTTTGACAAATCTGATATTCTCATAAGCGAATGCAGTTTTTATTCCCATATGGACGGCACAAAGGCAGGACATTTGAACAGCATGCAGGCAGGAATGCTTGCTGAAAAAGCTCATGTTAAAAAGCTTGTTCTCACTCACCTTCCCCACTTTGGAAACACAGAAGATCTTGCAGCACAGGCAAGAGAACAATACAGCGGAGAAATAGTGCTGGCAGAAAAATTCATGGAACTTAAAATATAAAAGCAATATATAAGGCTTTGTTCTTGCGAACAAAGCCTTTCCTTTAATTATTAATTATTTCCTACTCTTCATTCTTGATTAAATAAATGTAGTGTCTCCATACTTTAACCCACTGGTCCAGATTGTACATTTTTCTTACTTCTTCATCGCTGTTTGCAGCAGGGTCGTTTACTACTATGTATTCTGTTCCGCACACATTCTGAAAACCCACAACAACCATCAGGTGTCCCGACGGGAACGCTGATATAGCTCCGTCAAGCTGCTCCTTGTTTTTTGAAACAACAGATGCAACAACAGGTATTCCTTTTGCTATGAGGTTTTTAACAGGATTAATGGTCTTGCATTTTTTTGTATAAGCTCTCATACCCTGTTCCCCAGCATATGCTGTGTTTTGTGGCCAGTTTCCATATAGTTCGCTGCCTGTGTCAAATGTTCCCTTTGTAACTTCATCAAGGCTTAAATTTTTTCCGTGAAATTTCAAAGTCATTGTAAGAGAAGTTGGGCTGCATATTGAGTGGCTGTCCTTGTGGCCGCTGGCAAGTTGAGAAATCGTGGGTACGTTTTCAATTATTCTATAGCAGTCACCTTCCAGTTCCTCATCTTCTCCGGAATCAGTGCTGAATGCAATGAGTTTCAGTCTCGGATTTTTTCCACTTAATACTGCCTTCATCCTTACGGCATCTGCAAACTTATTATTTTTTATGAAAATTCTGTCTTCAGTAACTCTTATGAGCTCAT
>NZ_JAJUJR010000458.1 GCF_029265225.1 Sedimentibacter sp. | reverse complement strand
GATCTGTTACATTCAGGTATCTTGCTGGTATGATAACATCTGTATCTATGTCGTTGCCGTATTTGAAAACTTTTCCTTGTACAATCATTTTTATTCCTCCGATATTTTAATTATTTAACTATGTCGCTTGGATCAGCAATTTTTCCTGCTATGGCAGAGGCAGCTGCTACTGCCGGGCTTGCCAGATACACTTCTGAACCTGTGTGGCCCATACGGCCTACAAAGTTTCTGTTTGTTGTGGAAATGCTTCTTTCGCCGTCTGCCAAAATTCCCATGTAGCCTCCCAGGCATGGTCCGCATGTAGGAGTGCTTATGGCTGCTCCTGCATCGATGAATATTTCAGCCAGTCCCTCAGTGATGCACTGTTTATAAATAGCCTGTGTTGCAGGAATGATTATTGTTCTTACATCAGGATGAACCTTGCGTCCTTTTAATATTTCTGCTGCAACTCTCATGTCTTCTATGCGGCCGTTTGTGCATGAGCCGATAACTGCCTGATGAATTTTAACTTCTCCCACATCATCAATGCTTCTTGTGTTTTCAGGTAGGTGAGGGAATGACACGGTTGATTTCAATGTGCTTAAGTCAATGTCTATTACCTGGTCATACTCTGCATCTTCATCAGCCTCATAAATTGTATAGTTTTTAGCTGAATGTTCATTCATATATTCAATGGTCTTTTCATCCACCGGGAATATTCCGTTTTTTCCGCCAGCTTCAATGGCCATGTTAGCAATTGAAAAACGGTCATCCATTGAAAGTTCCTTTACGCCTTCTCCTGCAAATTCCATGGATTTGTACAGCGCTCCGTCAACTCCGATTTTTCCTATGATGTGGAGAATTACGTCCTTGCCGCTTATCCATTTGTTTGGCTTTCCAGTAAGATTGAACTTTATTGCTGAAGGAACTTTTAGCCATACCTGGCCTGTTGCCATTCCTGCAGCCATGTCAGTGGAACCTATGCCTGTTGAAAAAGCTCCCAGGGCACCGTAAGTGCATGTATGGGAATCTGCTCCTATGCATGTTTCGCCTGCAACAATGAGTCCTTTTTC
This sequence comes from Sedimentibacter sp., assembly GCF_029265225.1. Classification (GTDB taxonomy): domain Bacteria; phylum Bacillota; class Clostridia; order Tissierellales; family Sedimentibacteraceae; genus Sedimentibacter. The sequence goes on along the minus strand of NZ_JAJUJR010000458.1, from coordinate 587 downwards.
AGGAACAAGGGCATGTTCGATTCCCATTTGTCCCACGTCGAAGAAATTCGTGATTTCCTGTTCTTTGGCGAATTCTCTTGATATTTTGCACTGCTCTGCTGATTTTATATCTTTATTTGGAACAAAGTGGTCAAGAACAATGACGACCTTGTCTTTATGATATATTTTTTCAGCTCCCATTTTTTTAAATTCCTTAATGGCAACAGGAGCTGTGATGTCATTGCCAAGAACCAGATCAAGGTTCATTTCGATAAATTGTCCTGCTTTTACTTCATTCATTCCTGCATGTGCTGCCAGGATTTTTTGTGTCATTGTCATACCCATGATAAAATCTCCTTATTGTATAATATTTTGTTTTTCGTAAATCATTTTGTTTATTGCATTTATATAAGCCGTTATGCTGGCTTCAATAATATCAGTGCTCATACCTCTTCCGACGAACTTCTCTCCGTTGTCGTTCAGTCTTACCATCACGTCTCCCAGTGCATCTTCACCTTCTGTAATGGAATTGATTGAGAAATCATCCAGTTCATAGTCTCTGCCCAGTATTTTTTCTATGGCTTTAAATGATGCATATATGGGACCGT
>NZ_JAJUJR010000428.1 GCF_029265225.1 Sedimentibacter sp. | reverse complement strand
GACATAACCACGGGCCTTTTCTTTTTTATTAACCGGCTCAAAGAATTTCATCACTCTATAATTTTTATTATTCATGGAACCCTCCTACATATTACCTGTTATTTATTTATATGCTAGATTTTTCATATAATTACTCTTTATGACTCAAATAACCTTTGCTATGTCATAAAGCGAACTTAAAACCAGCCATTTTTGAGGGAAGTATTTCATAATATTCCATATTCCCACTCCTTCAAATCCATATTCACTGAAAGCATCAAGCTTTTCACGTATGCTTCTTGCATCTTCAAACCAAACTTGGTGCTGGCGCCCCTGTTTGTCGTAATACATGAAGTACGGAGACTGTGATTTTTCATCATATTGGATGTTTGCCCCAACGTTTGCAGCCAGATTAACAGCTTCAACATTTGACAACGAATCTGCCCTGGATTCTCCTTCAACAAAAGGCAATATAAAATCATATCCGTAGTTTGGAATTCCCATGTATACTTTGTTCGGATCTATTTCAGTTATGGCGTAGTCAAGAACTTCCCTGACCTTGTCAATGGGAGAAACTGCCATGGCAGGCCCATATGTGTAGCCCCACTCATAAGTCATGAGCAGCACCCTGTTTGAAGCATCTCCAATGGCGGGATAATCATGAGCTTCATACAAAAGTCCTTCCTGTTCAGAGGAAATTTTTGGTGCAAGGGCAGTAAATACCTGAAATCCTTCAGCATTGAGGCGTTCAGTAATCTTGTTGACAAAGTTCACAAACACTTCCCTGTCTTCAGGCAGCACGTATTCAAAGTCAATATCAAGCCCATGATATTGTTTTTCTTTAAGCTTTTGAAGCACATTTTCTATAAGACTATCCTGAGTCTCCGGACTGTTTAAAATTGTGTGAGCAAGTTCCTTGCTGAACGTTCCTTCTTCTGTAAGTGTGGAAATAACCATCAGCGGTGCCACTCCGAAATCCCTTGCCATTTTTATGATCTCTTCATCATCAATGTCTATGAGTTCACCTGATTCTGTTATCCCGTATGTGAACAGAGAAAGATACGTGAGATAAGGCAGAGTTTTCATAAGGACATTCCTATCAATGTTGGGATAGGCGTAGCCGTTTACAAATATTGTTCCTATTTTGGGTTCTTTGTTTGTAATTGTTATTTGATCCCCGGGAAAAATTGCGTCGGCATATTCAATGAACGGGTTGTTCTGAAGCAACTCTACTGTTGTTGTGTCATACATTTGTGCAATACCTTCAAGGGTGTCAAAAGGCCTGACAACATGCACCTGGCTAGGTATTAAAATAACAATTGTCTGTCCGGGCACAATTACATTTGGTTCTGTCAGTTCATTGTCCATGATTATTTTTTGCGGTGATACATTGTATTTTTGTGCTATGGAATAAATGGTTTCTCCCGGCTGTACAACATGAATTATCATAATTTTACTCCTTTCTTTTCATGCTTCAGTATATGCACAGTTTTTTTAATTGCTTATAACAAAAAGCACACTGCAATGCAGTGTGCTTTTTCAATAAACACGGATTTAACTTGGGCGTGTTCAGTATAGTTCATTAGTTCGGGAGGAATTTAGACTATACGCTGAACAAAATTTCTCCGTATGTTGGGAAAGGCCAGTATTTTTTTGCTGTATTTGTTTCCAGTTCATCTATAACTGCTCTCATTTCCTGCATTGCAGCAAATATGCTGCTTCTGTAATAGCTTGCTGCTTCTTCAACTCCATCGCAGTTTTTCACTTCAAGCAGCTTGTTTTCAAGAAGCTCTGTCTTTGAATAAAGAGAGCTTGCAAGAAGTGACAGTTTGTATATGAGAGATTTTTCTGTTTCACAGTCAGCATCAATCATGAAAGCTTTTTTAGAATTGGCTGTGTCTGACAATTCCTTGATGTACGCTGTAACGGATGGAATAAGATCCTTCTTTGCAATGTCAATCAATGTCAG
>NZ_JAJUJR010000334.1 GCF_029265225.1 Sedimentibacter sp. | reverse complement strand
GCAACATAAAAGTCACAGGGAGGTAGTTATATGAATAATAGTCTGTTGATCGAGATATTAAAAAATCAGGTTACTCCGGCATTGGGGTGCACTGAACCAGGAGCAGTGGCTTATGCTGTTGCAAGGGCAAAAGAAATTTTAGGCACCGAGGTAAGCAAGCTTAATATTGAGGTGGATAAAAATATATTAAAAAATGGAATGAGTGTAGGAATACCGGGAACTAATGAACACGGAATAGTATTTGCCGCTGCATTGTCACTGGTCATCGGAAAATCTGAATATGTGCTTGAGGTTTTAAAGGATGTTGACGATAAAAGCATAAACAAGGCATTGGAAATAGTAAAAAAAGACATTATAAAACTAAAGCTTAATGAAAATATCAGTGGTCTTTACATAAAGGTTGATGCCGAAGGTATTGGCGGAAAATCAACGGTTATCATCAAAAATGCTCACAGCAGGATTGTATTTGAGAGTAAAAACAACAATGTACTGTTTGACAACACAGCCCCTGTGGGTATACAATCTATAAATAAGCAAAATTCCGGCAATGAAATTAAGTATGAAATCAAAAATTATTCAATTGATGATCTCATCCTTTTTTCTACTGACTGTCCTTTGGACGAACTGTATTTCATAAAAAACGGCATAGACATGAACATGAGAATTGCAAATGTGGGCTTGACCGAAAACACCGGAGTTGGCATGGGAGGTTACTTCTACAAAAATGCAAATGACGTGTTTTCCATGGCCAAGGCATACACTGCTGCAGCTTCAGAAGCAAGAATGTCCGGATATCCTCTTCCGGTAATGAGCAGCGCAGGTTCCGGCAATCATGGACTTGTTGCAATAATTCCAATCTCATTCATAGGAAACAAGAAAAATCTTCCTGAGGAAAAAATTATCCGTGCCGTAGCACTCAGTCATCTTGTTACAATATTTGTGAAAGTCCATCTGGGAGCATTGTCTCCGGTATGCGGCTGCGGCGTGGCAGCAGGAGTAGGGTGTGCTGCCGGACTTACATTTCTTTTGGATGGAAGCAGCAGGCAGATAAAATCATCCATAAACAACATGGTGGCCGGAATATCAGGAATGCTCTGTGACGGAGCCAAGCTTGGCTGCTCGTACAAGCTGTCCATTTCCGTTGATGCTGCTGTTGATGCATCTGAAATGGCACTTAAAAACATATTTATTCCCGATGACAATGGTATATTGGGTGACACACCTGAAAAAACAATAATCAACCTTGCTCATGTTTCAAACATCGGCATGAAAAATACCGATGAAGTCATATTGGAAGTTATGCTTAACAAATGTTAGCATAATATGTAATGAGAGTTTGAATAATTAAATATTAAAGCAGACTATCTGCGATATTTTTAAAATCATCAATTTCCCGGGCATAGCCCGGGTTACTTTATAAATGAGAGGTGCAAAATGGATATTAAATCTTTAGCCGAGAAATATAACGACTACATAATTGAGCGCAGGAGGTTTTACCACAGTATTCCTGAACTCAGCTTTGAAGAAACAAAGACAACAAAAGAAATAAAAGAAAATCTGGAAGCCATGGGCATTGAAGTTGAAACCTTTCCCGACTACTACGGACTGGTTGGAACAATACGCGGCGCACAGCCCGGAAATACTGTAATGCTCAGGGCTGATATAGACGCCCTTCCTGTTGAGGAACATACAAACCTGGACTATGCCTCCGCAAACGGCAACATGCATGCCTGCGGACATGATGCTCACATTTCAATGCTTTTAGGAGCATCAAAAATACTTTCTGACATGAAAAATGAACTTAAGGGAACCGTGAAACTGTTGTTCCAGTCAGCCGAAGAATCATGCTATGGTGCAAAATACTACGTGGAGAACGGAGTTCTTGATGGTGTTGATGCCATATTTGGCATGCACATCTGGGGAACGCTGGATGTTCCATACTTCAATCTGGAAGCCGGCAACAGAATGGCTTCCGTTGACAACTTCAAAATAACCGTTGATGGCGTTTCATCCCACGGTTCAGCTCCTCACCTTGGAAAAGATGCTGTAATTGCAGCGTCATCAATAATCATGAACATTCAAACCATAGTGAGCAGAATGAATGACCCATTAAATCCGCTTGTTGTATCCATAGGAACAATAAAAGGTGGGCAGAGGTTTAACATAATAGCCAACCATGTGGAAATGGAAGGAACCATCAGGACCCATTCCCGTAAAGTGCGAGCTGAAATCGAAGAATCTCTTAGAAATATAGTTGAGAGTACAGCCAAAGCCCTTGGATGCAATGCTCATCTTGACTATTCATATTATGCAGCTCCGGTAATCAATGAACATGAAGACATAAACAGCATAGTGAGAAATGCGGCAGTAAAGCTTTACGGAGAGGAAAGTCTCAAGGAAATGCCAAAACTCATGGGATCTGAAGACTTTTCATATCTTACAGAAAAAGTTCCCGGATTTTACGGATTCATAGGTACAAGAAACGAAGACAAGGGTTATGTATACACAAATCACAACGATAAATTCACTGTGGATGAGAGCGTCCTTCACAGGGGAGCAGCTTTGTACGCACAATTTGCACATGACTTTCTTGAAGAAAAGTCCAAATAGGATTGGAGACATCAATGATAATTAAAGAATTAGCTAAAAAACACGAAGATTACATAATAGAACAAAGGCGAGCTCTGCACGCAATACCTGAACTCAGCCTTCATGAAACAAACACCACAAAAAAACTGGTTGAAGAACTTGAAAAAATGGGCATTGAAACCATAAGCTTTCCTGATTACAACGGATGCATAGGAATTATCCGGGGAGGAAAACCAGGCAAAACAATAATGCTCAGAGCCGATATAGATGCTCTGCCGGTTGTTGAAAAAACAGGTCTTCCCTTTGCTTCAACAAACGGGAACATGCATGCATGCGGACATGACACCCACATGGCAGTGCAGCTTGGTGCAGCAAAAATTCTTAACGAAATTAAAAATGAACTTCCCGGAACAGTAAAGCTTCT
>NZ_JAJUJR010000121.1 GCF_029265225.1 Sedimentibacter sp. | reverse complement strand
TACCGTATCCTTAATTGCTGAAAAAATATATCATGTTCCAAGTGTTATATCAAGAGTGAGCGAGCCCGGCAAGGAATATATTTATGACAAACTGGGGATTAAGACACTGAAAACAATTAATATAGGCATTGCAAATTTAAAAAGAATGCTCAACTTAAGCAAGGTTAATGTGATTCATAATATAGATGAAGAATTTGAAATTGCCGATGTGCTTGTAGGCAAAGAAATCAAGGCAACAGTTGATAACATAGAAAGATGCTGTTCATGCATAATATCATTCCTTGTTTGCGGAGAAGACAGACTTATTCCTCAAAAAAATCAGATTGTTCACAGCGGCGACAGGATAATATGCACTATACAAAAAAAGAACATGGATATGCTTATTAATATGGTAGCAAAGGGGATGATTCTATGAAAACAATAATAATAGGCGGTGGAAAGGTTGGTTCAAATCTCTTCAGAACACTGCTTGAAAAGAACCATGATGTGGTAGTTATAGAACGGGACAATGAAACATGCCTCAAAATAGCAGAAGATACAAATGCTGAAGTAATTTGCGGGGATGGAACGGATTTTGATGTCCTGACGGATGCAGGAATAGATGAAGCAGAAATAATTGCAGCTGTAACAGGGACCGACGAAGAAAATTTAGTCATATGCCAGATAGCAAAATTCAACTGCAATGCAGCTAAAACCATAGCCCGGGTAAACAACCCAAAAAACATACAAATGTTTAAAACCTTGGGAATCGACAACATAGTATGCAGCACCGAAGTAATTGCAGACTTAATAGAGAGTGAACTTGATAAGAACAAGTACAGGATAGTGAGCACAATTGAACGCGGCTCCATGGTAATAGCCGAACTGATAATAGACGCTTCAAATGAATGGCGCGGAAAAATGATCAAAGATTTATCTATGCCTGAAGAATGCGTAATAGTTTCAGTACTGAGGGATGACAATGTCATATATCCCAAGGGCGGCACGGAAATTTTGGACAAAGATAAGGTTCTGATAGTTGCAAGCAGGACAGCTTTATCAGAAATTACAAGGAAAATTAATAAGAGGAGAATATGATGTCTTTAAATAAAATGGAGTTAAAGGGAATTACAAAAGAACTTCTCACAATAGGAGCGTATGTGGCATTGACCTTTGGGGCTGCTTTTTTGATAATGAGGTGAGATTAATGAGTTCAATAAAAATTAAAAATCAAAACATGGGTATCATAAGTTACTATACAGGTTTTATAATCCTCATAGTAACGGCACTGATGACCATACCAATTTTAACATCGCTTTTGTTCAGGGAATGGAATCCACTGCTCGATTTCATTATCAGCATGTCAATATCCACCATTACAGGCCTTGCATTGATGTTGTACGGTATAAAGGCCAAGAAAAACAAGGCAAATATTCAGTGGAAGCATGGATTCGTAGTAGCCGCACTGTCCTGGATACTGCTTGCAGTCCTTTGCGCCATACCATACAGATTAAGCGGCAATGCCATGTCGCTTCTGGATGCTGTATTTGATGTAATGAGCGGATTTACAACTACAGGAGTTGTTCTCACACAAGATCTGGACCACCTTTCAAACGGACTTAACATGTGGAGGCACCTTCTCACATTCATTGGAGGACAGGGAATGATTGTTCTTGCTCTTTCTCTTTTAGGAAAAGAAACAGGAGGAGCTTATAAAATTTATGCAGGCGAAGGAAAAGACGTGGAGCTGGTTCCAAACGTAAAAGGGACTTCAAGGCAAATTTGGAAAATAAGCATGGTTTACCTGATCATCGGAACTGCAGCACTTTGGATCAACGGAATTATAATAGGTTTACAACCGGTATCAGCTTTCCTTCATGCTCTTTATATATTTGAATCATCATGGAGCACCGGAGGCTTTGCGCCAATGACTCAAAATATTATGTATTATCACAGTGCTTCATATGAGACCATAGCCATGGTCATATTCATACTTGGTTCATTGAACTTTGGGCTGCATTATGCAATTTGGCACGGCAACAGCAGGGAAATTTACAAAAATATAGAAACACAAAGCTTTTTTGCAACATCCTTTGCATCATCCATGTTAGCACTTTTGTGGCTTTCAAAAATTGATGCGTATTCAGATGCAGTGATGGGTATAAGGAGAATAATATTCAACATACTTTCGGCACACACCACAACAGGATTTGGTTCTGTTTATGCCAGACAGTTTGCTCTTGAGTGGGGCGACTTCGGCATTATGATTATGATCATCGTAATGCTGATCGGAGGCTCTGCATGCTCAACAGCCGGCGGTTTTAAAGGCTTAAGAGTTGGAATTGTCTTCAAGGGATTGATTATGGATATTAAAAAAATCCTGTCTTCTGAAAGAAATATGAGGCTTTATAAGTTTCACCACATCAAGGACTACATTTTGGAAGACGGAGCCATTAAATCTTCAGCAATCATAATATGTTGTTACATGACTACATTTGCTGCAGGAACAATACTTGGAACGTATTATGGCTATCCCCTTTCAAGCTCGGCATTTGAATCGGCATCAATAACAGGAAATGTAGGACTGAGCATAGGCGTCACTGCAGCATCAATGCCTGCAGCACTAAAAATTTACTACATTGTTGCCATGTACCTTGGAAGGCTTGAATTCATCTCGGCTTTCGCACTGATTGGGTATATTTTCGGAGGTATTAAAAAAGCATGTTTAAGCAAATTAAAACATTGATAATAATAACAGTATTTATAATTTCATTTTCAGAAAATGTCTACGCAGATGAAGCAGATGAAATTATTGAAATTAACAGCCTTATTGAAAATGCCGCAGAACTTGACCAGAAGAAAGTTACCGTTTCGGGTGAAGCTGTGGGAGAAATTATGAACAGGGGCAGTCATTCCTGGATAAACATCAATGACGGCACAAATGCAATTGGTATCTGGATGAATTCATCGGATGCACAAAAGGTAAAATATTTCGGCAGCTATAAATATAAAGGAGATGTGCTGAAGGTATCAGGCATATTTAACAGAACCTGCAAAGAACATGGAGGAGAAACTGATATACACGGCATAACCCTGGAAATTCAAGAAACCGGCAGTGGTGTAGTGGAGCAGATGTCTTCCACAAAAATTGCTGTTGCTGTCTTATTGGCAGTCCTGGCAGCATCGCTTACTGCACTGTTCCTGATTGAAACCAGGCACAAATAAACAGAGGACAACATGTAGTCAACTGTATTTTACGGCAATTATTTTGAATCTTATACTAAAAATAGGAGGAATGAGATGTCAACTTCAAACAGAAAAAATTATTCGAATGTTATCAAGCAAAGTGCTGTAACCATTTCCCTTAATGTATCCAGCACTTTAATATCGCTGATAATTCAGCATCTTGGTTTTACCGAAGCAAACATTGTAGTAATTTACCTGCTTTCAGTCTTGATAACATCAAGATATACAAAGGGATATGTTTACGGAATCGTGGCTTCAGTAATTTCCATATTGTCGTTCAACTTTTTTTTCACCATTCCTCTTTACACGTTCAAGGTTGAAGATAAGTCATATTATTTTACATTTATTGTCATGCTAACTTCCGCTGTTTTTACAAGCGCATTGACAAGCAAACTGCTGCATTCAAAGGAAATGACAGATGACCGCGAAAAACAGGCTCACATTTTGTACAGCCTCACAAGCTCCCTTGCTAAAACAAGCGAAATCCTGGATGTTGCCAAAGTGTCTTCTAAATGCCTGTCAAATCTTCTTGACTGCGATGTTTCCTGTATTCTTGCAAACGAAAAATCTTACAGTTCACGGATTTTTTCCTTCAAAAAAGGTGGATTTGAAGTCAGTGATGAAGAAATAAGCCGGGATGACATTGGAATGATTGTTAAGAACCATCACTCCTTCCCCGTTAACATCCGCGGAAGATGCATAAGCTACATCTGTTTTCCTCAGGGAATGGATGAAATGATAGGAAACAACAAATTTCTTTTTGATTCAATTGTCATGCAGATAACCATAGCCATGGAAAGAGAAATTCTTATTGAGGAAAAAGAAAACGCCAATACAGAAACACAAAATGAACGTTTCAAAAATAACCTTTTAAGATCCATTTCCCATGATTTTAGAACGCCTTTGACAAGAATAACAGGTGCTTCGGAAATGCTGTATCACAGCCTCAAGGACGAAGAAAACCTTAAGCTAGTATCCGAAATATATGAAGATTCCAGATGGCTTACCAAGCTTGTGGAAAATGTCTTAAGCCTCACAAGAATTCAGGAAGGAAGACTGGCACTCAATATCAAGAAAGAAGCAGTGGAAGAAATTGTAGCAGAATCAATTGCCCGTGCTTCCAAATATCATCCTGACCACAAAGTATCAATAAATCTTCCGGATGAAGTGTTGTTTGTGCCCATGGATGGAAAACTTATTGAGCAGGTTCTCATAAACTTAGTGGACAATGCCATAAAGCATACAACTTCTCAAAATGAAATTATTGTATCCATATGGCCTGAAGGGGACAAGGTATGGTTTGAAGTATACAACAACGGTCTGGGCATCAATGAAAATGACCTGCCGAATCTTTTCAAGATGTTTTACGTCGGCAGCAATAAAATTCCCGATTCCAGGCAGGGAATGGGCTTGGGCCTTTCCATATGCAAGGCCATAATCAATTATCATGGCGGCGAAATTTACGCAGAAAATAATGAAGAAGGTGGTGCAACCTTCAGGTTTTACTTAAAGGCATAGGAGGCAACGATGTTATTTTTAATAGTCGAAGACGACAAACAAATACGGAACTTTATAAATTTTTCACTGAAATCACAGAATTATAACTGTATGGAAGCTTCTACCGGAAAAGAAGCCATGAACATCATTGCAACCGAGAACATCTCAATGATCATACTGGATCTTGGCCTGCCTGACATGGATGGAATTGACATCATAAAAACAGTGCGGGGCTTTTCTGATATTCCTATAATTGTGGTTTCTTCCAGAGACCAGGACAATGAAAAAGTTGAAGCGCTTGATGCAGGCGCAGATGATTACCTTACAAAGCCCTTCAGCATAAAAGAATTCCTGGCGCGTATAAGGGTCGTTTTCAGGCACAAGGGAAATTCCAGGGCTGATGTTCCCGTAATATACAAAGTTGCTGACCTTGAAATAGATCTGGAAAAGCATATTGTGCTGTTGGAAGGCAAGGAAGTTCATTTCACGCCGATGGAATACAATGTGCTCACTCTCCTTGTAAAAAATGCCGGCAAAGTACTGACCCATAATTATATATTGAAGGAAGTCTGGGGTTCATATATTGAAAGTGATATGCAGTCGCTGAGGGTATTCATGGCAAACATACGGAGAAAGCTTGAAAAAAATCCGGCAAAACCGCGATATATATTGACGGAAGTAGGCATAGGATACAGATTTGCAGATGAATAAATGTTTCTGCCTGAATTCTTAATACAGTTTTTATATTATTTGTTATATGTTAATACTGTCTTTATATAATATTTTGTACAATAGAACAAGAGGTGAACAAAATGAATATTTTTAAGAAACAAAACAAGGAACTTGCAGTAATAGCAGGATGCGGTGAGTTCGGTTCAAAAGCAGCTGATTACCTGCAAAAGAAAAACATGATTGTACATGTGATTGACATAGATGAAAATTCATTTTCAAATCTGCAGACTTAATTTAATGGTTTTACAATAACTGGAGATGCTGCTGACATTGACCTGCTTGAATTTGCAGGTGCAGGCAAAGCAAGTATAATCATTGCATCAACCAATGATGACAACACCAATATAATGATAGGACAGATGTGTAAGCATTTGTTCAATGCTGATGAAGTGGTTGTAAGAATATATGATCCCGCAAAGAAGTTTTTATGTTCAGACATGGACATAACATCCATATGCCCTTGTGTTCTTTCAGAAAATGAGTTTAAAAGGATTATTACGGATAAGGAGAGTATTGCTGTATGAAAATATTATTGGTCGGAGGTCATATGAAGCTCAGCTATCTGGCAAAATCATTGAAATCCTGTGGACATGATGTAACAATTATTAATACCGACAAACAGTTGTGTGAAATGCTGTCAAACAGCCACGAAGTACTATCCATATGCGGAGACGGTACGAAATCTTCAGTGCTAGAAAGTGCAGGCATCTCAAGCATGGACACAGTGATTGCGCTTACGGGAAATGACGCTTCAAATCTCATCATATGTGAAATTTCCAAAAAACAGTTCAACATAAAAACTACGCTTTCAATCGTCAATAATCCTCAAAACATAAACATGTTCAAGGAACTTGGCGTAGATAAATGCATCAGCGCAATTCAAATCTTTGCTGATTTTATAGAACAATCGTCAATTGCATAATTGATATGAACAAAAAAACCGCTTTCGCGGTTTAGATTGATGACAAAGTAACCTTTGACGTCGTCATTCTGAGGGCGTAGCCCGAAGAATCTCATGTTTTCAATAAAGATGAGATCCTTCACTATCGTTCAGGATGACAGCGTCGGGGTTTGTCAATGGTCTGAACCGCTTTCGCGGTTTTTT
>NZ_JAJUJR010000018.1 GCF_029265225.1 Sedimentibacter sp. | reverse complement strand
ATTTCTTTTTTGCTTCCCTTTTCTACTATCTGGCCAAGGTACATAACCGCCACTTCATCGCTGATAAACTTTACAACCGACAAATCATGTGAAATGAACAGATATGTCAGTCCGAAGTCTTCCTGTGCATCTTTTAAAAGATTTATTATTTGAGACTGAATGGAAACATCAAGAGCTGATACTGCTTCATCACATACAATAAATTCAGGATTTACTGCTAGTGCCCTTGCAATGCATATGCGCTGACGCTGTCCGCCTGAAAACTGATGAGGATAACGGTCTGCCTGCTCTGGAAACAATCCGCATCTCATGATTACTTCAATTGCTTTTTCCTTCATTTCTTTTTTAGTTTTAACAATGTTGTGCTGCAGCATGGCTTCACCTACAATTTCATAAATGGGAAGCCTTGGATTCAATGAACTGTATGGATCCTGAAAAATAATCTGCATCTTTGTGCGCATGTGATTGATTTCATGTTTCTGCAATTTATAAATGTTTTTTCCGGCATATTCAACGGTACCATCTGTGGGGTCAAGAAGCCTCAGCATAGTTCTTCCAAGCGTAGACTTGCCGCAGCCTGATTCACCGACGATTCCCAGAACTTTCCCTTTTTTTATTTGAAACGACACTCCGTCCACTGCCTTTACGCTGCCGGTTGCCCTCTTTATAATTCCGGTTTTTATGGGGAAATACTTTTTTAGATTTTTTACGGTTACTAAACTATCAACCGCATTTTCACTGTATGAGCTCATAGCACTTCCTCCTTGTTATCATTGTGGTAAAGCCAGCACGCAATTCTGTGTTCACCTTCAAGAACAATTTCTTTTGGAAAAGATTTTCTGCAATCATCCATTGCTTTCTCACACCTGGGATGGAAAGGACATCCTTCAGGCAGGTTGCTTAAGTCAGGAACATTTCCGGGTATTACGTGGAGTCTGCTGCTGGATGTTGCCATATCAGGTTTCGAACTTATAAGACCTATGGTGTAAGGATGTTTCGGATTATTGAATATGTCTATGACACTTGCAACTTCCACAACCTTTCCGGCGTACATTACCATTACACGGTCACTCATTTCTGCAATAACTCCAAGGTCGTGAGTTATAAAAATTATGGATGCATTAATTTTTCTTTTAAGTTCGTTCATGAGATCAAGTACCTGGGCTTGGATTGTTACATCAAGCGCTGTTGTAGGTTCATCGGCAATAAGCAGTCTTGGTTCGCATGCCAGTGCCATTGCAATCATAGCTCTTTGACGCATACCTCCTGACAGTGCAAAGGGATAGTCATCAACTACGCGTTCAGGATTTGGTATTTTTACCAGCTCCAGCATTTTAATGCTTTCCTTGTAAGCTTCTTCCTTTGTCATGCCCCTGTGAAGCATCATTGTTTCGCTTATTTGTCTTCCAATTTTAAAAATTGGGTTTAAGGAAGTCATGGGTTCCTGGAATATGAAAGAAATATCATTGCCTCTGATTTCTCTTATTCTTTCATCGGACACTTTCAACATGTCCTCTCCATTAAAGAGTATTTCTCCTCCTTCATACCTGCCGGGTGGAGTTTCAACAAGTCTTACAAGTGACATGCACGATATGCTCTTTCCGCAGCCTGATTCTCCCACTATGCCCAAAGTTTCTCCTTCATTCACATAAAAGCTGACATCATCAGCAGCCTTAACAACACCGCTGTCCGAATGAAAATAAGTTTTAAGGTTTTTTACCTCCAATAATATTCTGCTCATGATAACCCTCATCTCTTCATTTTTGGGTCGATTGCATCACGCATGCCGTCACCCAGTATATTAAAGCACATAACAGAAATAAAGATACATATTCCCGGAGGTATCCAATACCACCATTTCTGCTGGATTATAAGCGTATTTCTTGCTTCCTGTATCATATTTCCCCATGTAGGTGTAGGAGGCGAAACCCCAAGGCCTAAGAAACTAAGGGATGTTTCAGTCAATATTACGCTTGCCATTCCAAGGGTTGCATATACTATTACATAAGCCAGGACGTTTGGAAGGAGGTGACGAAATATTCTTCTGAAGTCACTGATGCCTAAGGCTTCGCATGCTTCCATGTATTCCATTTCTCTGAGCGTAAGTATCTGACCTCTTACAATTCTGGCAATGCTTGGCCAGCTCAACAAGGCAAGTACAAATATCAGATTTGTGATACTGTTTCCGAAAACGGCCACAATGGTGATACAAAACATCATGAACGGAAACGACATGAATATGTCTGCAAAGCGCATTATGACTACATCTATAAAACCTCCGTAAAAACCGGATAAACTGCCTAAAACAACACCAACAAAGCACTCCAGGGCAACTACTGCCAAAGCAAGACCCAAGGATATCCTTCCTGCATAAAAAAGCCTTACAAACAAGTCTCTCCCGATTTTATCAGTTCCAAGCCAGTGTTCAGAACTTGGAGCCTGGTCACGGTTTTGCATATCTGTAGTTTCAATGGAATAATGTGACAATTCAGGAACAACAACACAAAGTGCTATTATGACAATAAGCAAGTACAAGCTTATCATTGCCATCTTGTTTTTTCGGAGCCTGTAAAAAACTTCTCCCCAATAAGATAGATTTTTGTGTGAACTTTTTGTATTTTTTAGAACTTCACTTTTTACCATATGAGCACTCCTTAATCGTATCTGATTCTCGGATCAGCAATTGCATACAGTATGTCTGCTACTAATGTGCCAATAAGCGTGAGAACTGCAAGCATTGCGTTAATACCAAGAATTAACGGATAATTTCTGGTCATGGTTGCTTCTACAGAAATTTTACCAAGTCCCGGAAGAGCGAAAATTGTTTCGGTTACAACAGCTCCTGACAACAGGGCAGGTATCCAGAAGCCAAGAAGAGTAATTATGGGAATGACGGCATTTCTGAATGCGTGTCTGTATATGACGGTTTTTTCCTTAAGTCCCTTTGCTCGAGCTGTTCTGATATAATCCTGCTTAATGACTTCAAGCATGCTCGAACGGGTGTAGCGCATGAAGCTGGCGGTGGAGCCAAGACCCAGGACAATGCTTGGCAACACCAGATGCCATGCAACGTCTAATGCCTTGTCAACAGGATTAGTTGACATTAAAAGAGGATCCTTAAGTCCGAACAAGGGGAAAATCTGCACATCAACAGCTAGATTTTTTAAAAGCAAAAGTCCGAAGAAAAATGACGGAATGCTTATGCCTATGAATGATACTACTGTAAGAATGTTGTCAGTGAGGCTGTACTGTTTTGTGGCACTTATAACTCCTGCGGGTATGCCCAGTACAATTGAAATTACTAAGGAAGCAAGGGACAATAACAATGTCGGTCCCACATAATCTTTCATTACATCAACTACAGGTTTTTTGTGGTTGATGGAATATCCGAGATTTCCGTGAAGAGCTTCTCCTATCCAGTTTACGAATCTCTCATACCATGGAATGTCAAGCCCCAGCTTTTGAGCCAGTTCAGCTTTTTGTTCAGGAGTCATCTTTGGAATCATCATGTTTGAAACAGGAGTACCTGGAGCCTGCTCAAGAATGAAAAACAATATGAATAAGATTCCTAGAAAAACAGGAATCATCTGAATAATGCGCCTGATAATGTAGTTTTTCACAAAACCACCTCTTTCGTTGTATTTTTGAAAGGGGAGGACTGCCCTCCCCTAATGAACATCATTCTATTGTAATGTTTTTCAGGCATTGATCCCAGGTTCTGTATGTTCCAAGATCCATTCCTTTTACTCTGTTATTGATTCCCCATATTTCACTTCTGTAAGCAATGATTACATGAGGAATTTCATAGTTCATAATTTTTGCCCATTCCTTGTAAATTTCTGCTCTCTTTGCAGTATCAAATTCAGCTTTGCCTGCCTTAACCAGTTTCATGGCATCAGCATTTTTGTAACCGGAAGCGTTAAAACCGCCTGCAACAAATGCATCATCATCAAACAATGCTCCTGTCGGGTCTGGGTCTATTGATAATGAGAATCCCATTGTGTAAATGTCAAAGTCTTTTTCTCCAGGAGCAGCGTCCATTGTACGTGATGCAACTGTATCAAAGTCCATCAATTCAATTTCAAGTTCAACACCAAGCTGCTTCCATGTATCAGCTGCCATGCCTGACAATGTTCCAGGCCATGATGAGTCTGTGTAAACCAGCCAGTTAACGTGGAATTTTTCGCCATCCTTGTATCTGAAACCATCGCTGCCCATTGTCCAGCCTGCTTCATCCATCAGCTGTGCCGCTTTATCCATGTCGAACTTGTATGCATTAAGTTCTGAAGAATCAGGGAATGCCCATGAAGATGGTGATATAGGAGCCATGCCTACAGAAGCCAATCCTGCGCCGTACTGAGCTTCTATGAATGATTCTCTGTCAAGAGCATACATGAGTGCCTGCCTTACTTTTACATCTGCAAGCTTAGGTCTTGTTGTGTTGAAGCACATGAATGTGTATCCGTTTCCAAGGTAGTTTGCAATGCTGATATTTGACATTGCTTCAGCAGCTTCCAGGTTTTCAGCACTTGAAGGTATCTGGGCAAAATCTATTTGTTCAGTCTGCAGAGCAGAAAGTATGCTTTCATCAGGAACTTCGCTTATTAATATTCCGTCAATTTTTGCTGCGTTAGCAGGATCCCAGTAATTTGTGTTTTTCATTAGCTTTATGAATTGTTTAGGTTCCCAGCTGTCAAATACCATCATGCCTGATCCTACTGGTTTTTCGTTTAAAGCAAGAAAATCTTCCCATTTATCAAAAGCATAGTAATCGGAAGGCATTATGCCGTAAATGAAACTTTCAATGTTTGCAGGGGCTGCCAGACCGTCTCCAAATGTAAAAGATATTGTTTTGTCGTCAATAATTTTTATTCCTTCAAATGTATCTGATGCACCGCTGTGGAATTCTTCGTATCCTTTAAGATTGCTTACAGCGTAAGCTCTAGGACCATTGTAGTCCGGGTGCGCAATTGTTTCATATGTAAAAGCAACATCTTCAGTTGTCAAATCTGAACCGTCAGAAAACTTTATTCCATCTTTTAATGTAAACGTATAAGTCAGCTTATCCTCAGAAATGGTCCATTCAGCAATACTGGGGATCATTTCGCCTTCTGCGTTGTTTGTAACAAGTTTTTCAAATAAAATGTCTGCTACATAAGTGTCGTAAGTGTTGTCGGACATGATTGGATTAAATAATCCTCCGAATCCTGTACCACCAAATTTTAAAATCATGTCAGCCTTAGGTTCTTCAGCAGGCTGTTCAGCCGGCTTTTCCGGCTCTGATGGTGCAGGCTGAGCTGTCTGGCTTGTACAGCCTGCGAACAACATAACTGTCATCATTACAGCTAAAATAAGTGATACTAACTTTCTTGTTTTCATTTTACATTCCCTCCACATATATTATTTTTATAAATACAATTCATAGCAATGATTGGCTAGAACTGCATATATTCAAAGATAAGTTTTAGAATTTGTGCATTAAATTCAAGTAATGGATAATGATGTAAAAAAACGTTTGCATATTTATATTATAACTTAAACAAAATTTATAGTCAAATTTATTTATTACAATGTTCATTCTTATTTTTACTTAAGTATCTATTTATATGATAAAAACAGCAGCAATATGCAGAGGATTCAAATTTCATTAAACAATGTAGAATAATTATAAATAAATGTAGTAAATAATTATTTTTCAATTTGGTTTACAGTTCTAAATGCTTATGTTATAATAGTCAAAAATTAATAGGAGCTTTGACAATGCATATTACTGACATATTCAATAAAAAAAAGTTTGTTTTTTCCTTTGAAATATTTCCGCCGAAAACCACTTCATCAATAGATACTATTTATAAAACTTTGGAGTCATTAAGCGACTTGAGGCCTGATTATATAAGTGTAACATATGGAGCAGGAGGAGGAAGCAACCAGAACAAAACAAAGGAAATTTCTTCTCTCATTAAAAACAAATACGGCATTGAAGCCATGGCTCACCTTACATGCATTCGTTCAACCGGGGAAGAAATATCCGAGACCCTCAAAGAGCTTAAAGAAGAAGGAATTGAAAATATTCTTGCCTTAAGAGGAGACATACCCCTTGAGGAAGAAGTTAAGGGAGATTTCCGGCATGCTTCAGACCTGGCTGAATACATTAAGTCAAGGGACAACTTCGACCTGGGCGGAACATGCTATCCGGAAGGACATACAGACTGCAAAAACCTGGAGGAAGATGTTAGAAACCTTAAATTCAAAATTGAAGCAGGAGTGAAACACCTTACGACACAGCTCTTCTTTGACAACAATGATTTCTACAATTTCCTGAACCTTGCACAGAAGCACAACATAAATGTTCCTATTCAGGCAGGAATCATGCCTCTCACAAACAAAAGCCAGATAGAAAGAATTGCATCGTTAAGCGGCTCTAAAATTCCTGAAAAGTACATAAAGATTATGAACAAGTTTGAAAATGATAAGGATGCCATGATAGATGCAGGAATAGCATATGCTTCCGAGCAAATAATAGACCTGATGGCAAACGGAGTTGACGGTGTGCACCTTTACACCATGAACAACCCTTATGTTGCAAGAAAAACACATAACAACATCATATCTCTGGTTCATTCCGTAAACAGAGAAATTTAAGAGGTAAAATATGAATTTTAAAGAGTTTATGGACACAAATCTTGTTTTGTTTGACGGAGCAATGGGCACACAGCTTCAAAAAAAGGGGCTTAAGCTCGGCGAAGTTCCTGAAGTGCTCAACATTGAGCAAAGAGACAAGATTGTTGAAATTCACAAAGAATATATCCAGGCAGGATCCAATGTAGTGACAACCAACACATTTGGCGCAAATGAAAAAAAACTCCAGGCAACAAATTACTCAGTTGAAGAAATAATTGATGCTGCTGTTAAGGCTGCAAAGGAAGCAATCGGAAACAAAGAGGTTTTTGCTGCTCTTGACATAGGACCCATCGGTGAACTTGTTGAACCCATGGGACATCTCACATTTGATGAAGCTTATGAAATTTTTAAAAGACAGGTTTTGCAGGGTGAGAAATCCGGAGCAGACCTTATTCTTATTGAAACAATGACTGATTTGTATGAAATGAAGGCAGCATTACTGGCTGCTAAGGAAAACTCAAGACTGCCCGTTCTTGCTACCATGTCATTTGAAAAGGATCACAGGACATTCACAGGCTGTCTTCCTTCAAGCATGGCAATTACACTGGAAGGACTTGGCGCTGATGGAATAGGAATAAACTGTTCACTGGGGCCAAAGGAAATAAGCCCGATTGTGGAAGAATTGATGAAATGGACAAATCTTCCTGTGCTTGTTCAGGCCAACGCCGGACTTCCATCCGTCATTGATGGAAAAATGCACTATGAAATAGGTCCGGAGGAATATTCTGAGGATGTTCTTGAATTCATCGGACTTGGTGTATCATTGGTTGGAGGATGCTGCGGAACATCGCCTGAATACATACGTGAAATTAAAAAGAAAATCAACGGCTTGAAAAAGGTTGAAAGATCAGAGCAAAAACTCCATGCCCTTTGCACACCTTCAAACACGGTTTTTATTGACGGAGTAAAAGTAATAGGTGAAAGAATAAACCCTACAGGTAAAAAGGTGCTCAAGGAAGCATTGAAAAACTGCGACATGGATTATATACTGAAACAGGGAGTTTCCCAGGTAGAAGCAGGCGCAGAAATTCTTGATGTGAATGTAGGACTCAGGGAAATCGACCAGAAAGAAATGATAAAAAAGATAGTAAAAGGTCTGCAGACAGTTACAAATACACCTCTTCAGATAGATTCATCCGACAGGGATGTTATTGAAGCAGGCTTAAGATATTCAAACGGAAAAGCAATAGTTAATTCCGTAAACGGAGAAGACGAAGTGCTGGAAAGAATTTTGCCTCTTGTTAAGAAATACGGCGCTGCAGTTGTGGGGCTTACACTTGATGAGAGAGGAATTCCTGACAATGCAGAGGACAGGTTCAAAATTGCAGAAAAAATACTGAATAAGGCCATGGAGTATGGAATAAAAAAAGAAGATGTGTACATTGACACCCTGACTCTTACCTGTTCAGCTCAGCAAAAAGAAGTAGCTGAAACAATAAAGACATTGACAATGGTTAAGGAAAAACTTGGCTTGAAGACAGTACTGGGAGTTTCAAACATTTCATTCGGAATGCCCAACAGACCGCTGATAAATGAAACATTCCTTTCAATTGCCATGGCAGCAGGACTTGATCTTCCTATCATAAATCCAAATGATGAAGCAATGATGGATAAGGTATATGCTTTCAACGTTCTTTACAACCATGACAAAGGCTCGGTAAAATACATAGAAAGATACAGCAATAAGGTGCCTGAAACATCGGTCAAAAAGGAAAAGAATGAAGAAACGCTTTTTGACATGGTAATAAAAGGCCTTAAGGAAAATGCTGCAGCAAAAACCAGGATACTTCTGGATACAAAGACAGAGCTTGAAGTTGTAAATGAATTTCTCATTCCTGCCCTTGATGTTGTGGGGAGTGATTTTGAAAAGGGTGTAATTTTTCTGCCGCAGCTCATTCAGTCAGCGGAAACTGTGAAGATGTCCTTTGATGTATTGAAGGAAAGCCTCAAGAAAAATGAATCTGCCGGAATAAGCAAGGGGAAAATTATTCTTGCAACTGTAAAGGGAGACATTCATGATATTGGAAAAAACATTGTAAAAGTTATACTTGAGAACTACAATTATGATATAATCGATTTGGGCAAGGATGTTCCTGCAGAAAAAATTGTTGAAGAAGCAAAAAAA
Source organism: Sedimentibacter sp. (assembly GCF_029265225.1). GTDB lineage: Bacteria > Bacillota > Clostridia > Tissierellales > Sedimentibacteraceae > Sedimentibacter. The sequence goes on along the minus strand of NZ_JAJUJR010000018.1, from coordinate 6,855 downwards.
TATGCTGATGAAACAATAATCGTGGGACTTAGCGCCTTGATGACAACCACCATGAAGAGCATGGAGGAAATAATTGAAGAGATTAGGGACAACGGCATAGACTGTCCGGTTATGGTGGGAGGAGCAGTCCTGACTCCTGAATATGCAAAAAACATGGGAGCAGACTACTACGCCAAAGATGCCAAGGAAGCAGTTGAAATCGCAAGAAAAGTGTTCATTAACAATTAGAACAAATACATGAGCATATAAAAATTTTAATAGTATTATTGCGGCCGTTAATTATAATTCACAGGGGTTTAATATGGAATTTAAAAATTGGATTGATGAAAAAGTTTCAAAAGTAGAAGAAAGTCTTTGTACTATAATAAAGGAAGAAGAAAATCCTCAAAAAATAATTTATGAGGCCATGAATTACAGCCTCCTGTGCGGGGGTAAAAGGCTGAGACCTGTTTTAATGCTTGGAACATATGAATTGTTCGCGGACAATGTGGAGGAAATCATTCCGTTTGCCTGCGCCATGGAAATGATACACACATATTCATTGATTCATGATGACTTGCCGGCAATGGACAACGATGATTACAGGAGGGGAAGATTGTCAAACCACAAGAAGTTTGGAGAAGCAACAGGAATTCTTGCAGGAGACGGTCTTTTGAACAGAGCCTTTGAAACAGGCCTCGAAGCTGCTTTAAAGAGTAATGTTGAAATAACAGGTTCTGTAAGGGCACTTTATGAAATCGCAAAATCTTCCGGAGCAGACGGTATGATAGGCGGTCAGATTGTGGACATGTACGGCCATGACAAAATATCCTCTGTTGAGGAACTAAAGTACATGTATTCCCTGAAGACAGGAGCCATCATAAAAAGCAGCGTAAAGGCAGGTGCAATTTTAGGAGGAGCTGATGAAAACCAGCTTAAGGCTCTTGAACTTTATGCTGAAAATATAGGAATAGCCTTTCAGATAGAAGACGACATTCTTGATATAACAAGCACCCAGGAGAAACTTGGAAAGAAAATCGGAAGCGACATAGCAAATGACAAGGTAACATATCTGTCATTTGCATCAATAGAACAATCAAGAAAAGATGTTGAAAAATTTACTCAGGAAGCAATAAAAAGCCTTGAAATTTTTGGAGACAAAGCTAAACAACTTAAAGAACTGGCACTATACCTTACAAATCGCGACCACTGATTAAATCAATTAAGAATTAAGAATTAAGAATGAAGAGTGAAGAACAATTAAAATGAAGAATGAAGAGTTAAGAATTAAGAATTTCGGATAGGACAGCAAAGCTGTCCTTATTTTTTTATAATAAAACAAGAACAGGCATGCTTTGCATGCCTGTTCTTTCCATTAATTCTTAATTCTTCACTCTTAATTTTTAATTATTAATAAGCAGTTCCGCTACTGAGTCCACATTTCCGGCGCCCATTGTTATAATTGTGTCGCCTTCTTTTGCCATGGTACGGATCAATTCTGCGGCTTTCTCAAAGCTTTCTGCATAATGTGCATCCTTTGAAAGAACATTCATCTTAGCAATAATATCTTTTGAATGAATTTCTCCTGTGTCTATTTCTCTTGCAGCATAAATGTCCAGAAGAATTGTTTCATCTGAATGTGTAAGTGCTTCTGCAAATTCATTCAGGAGCTTCTTGGTTCTTGTGTAGGTGTGGGGCTGGAACACAGTGATGATTTTTCCAGTGGTATATGATCTTGCAGTCTTTAAGGTTGCCTTCATTTCAGAAGGGTGGTGTGCATAATCGTCTATAACGCTGGCTCCGTTTGATGTTCCTCTGTATTCGTATCTTCTGTGGGTACCTTTAAAATCTGCAAGGCCCTTAGCAATTGTTTCTGCATCAATGCCAAGAGAAATGCATGCGGCTGCAGCTGCAATACTGTTTAAAATGTTATGCTCTCCAAACACGTTCAGTTTAATGTCTGCTATTTTATTTTTCCCATTCATGAGTGAATAGGAAGGAGATGGAACAAGTTTTACGTCAGCAGCATAAAAATCAGCGCTTTCATCAGAACCGAATGTTGAAACATTGCATCTGACATCCCTGAACAGTTCCTTGTTGAGCACATTTACGACAAGATGACCTGTTTCTGGAAGTTTTTTGGCATATTCTACAAATGCATCTTCAATATCACTTAAGTCCTTGTAATAATCAAGGTGGTCTTCTTCAATATTTAATATAAGCTCCACTGTGGGATTGAATTTGAGGAAATTTCGTTTGTATTCGCATGCTTCCGTAAGCAGCATGTCATATGAGCCATACATGAGGTTTCCTCCCATGGAATCCATTTCTCCGCCTAAAAATATGGTCGGATTCATGTCTGTTTCCATTAGTATTGAAGAAAGCATACCTGTTGTTGTGGTCTTGCCGTGCGTTCCGGACACACAGATGGCATTTTTGTATTTTTTCATGATAAGGCCAAGAAATTCCGCCCTGTCCATTATGGATAAATTCAGTTCCTGTGCCTTTACAAGTTCGGGATTATCATTTGAAATTGCAGATGTGTATACTACAAGGTCTATGTCAGTGCCAATGTTTTTACTTTCATGGCCAATGTTTATTTTAGCGCCTAATTTTTCAAGCTTTTTGACTATGTGAGATGAGTTTCTGTCAGAGCCTGATACCCTTGCGCCTTCATCTATCATTATTTCGGCCAAAGCACTCATGCTTATTCCGCCAATCCCGATAAAATATATATGATTAAAATTATTATTCATTGCAATCTCCTCAAATATTTGATATTTCATTATATGACTCATAAGAGCAAATAATTATCATTTGCTTCTTCTTTTAAAATTTATTCAAAGTATTATAACATGTCCACATGCATTGTTCAATTAAATTTTAACCCTCGGCACAAGGTATATATTCCTTGATTTTTTATATCCGCAAATGTATAATGAACGGTAGATGTGCGGCAGAATGAGCAAATCTTCGCAATATCGAAAAAAAGAGGTTAAGAAATGAAAATTACAGTCAATAATTTACAGGATACAGAAAAAATAGGGAAAATAATAAGCCGGTGCCTTGAGAAAGGGACTGTTTTATGCCTTGATGGAGACTTAGGAGCCGGGAAGACTGCCATAACACAGTTCATAGCAAGGGAATTCGGCGTGAAGGAATACATTACAAGTCCTACATTTAACATCATAAAGGAATATGAAGGGCGTCTGCCGTTTTATCACATGGATGTGTACAGAGTCGAATCAGAAGATGACATGTATGATTTGGGCTATGATGAATATATATATTCTGAGGGCGTAACTGTAATAGAATGGTCCGAGAAAATAAGAGGAATACTTCCTGAAGAAAGAATAGACGTAAAAATAGACAGAATAGATGACAACAAAAGAATCATGACAATTGAAGGCAAGGGAGTTGTTTATGATAAAATTACCGAGGAGCTGAAAAATTATGAAAATACTTGCAATTGAATCAGCATCTGTTACAGCATCCTGCGCAGTTTCTGAAGACTTCAATGTGCTTGGTGAATTCTCATTAAGTCACAAGAAAACTCATTCTGAAAAACTGATGCCATTAATTGAAGAACTATTAAAAGAACTTGAAATTAAAATTCAGGACATAGATGTAATAGCAGTTTCAGAAGGTCCTGGTTCATACACAGGCCTTCGAATAGGAGCAGCCTTAGCAAAGAGTCTGGCTTTTGCAGGAAATTTGCCAATAGCAAACATACCCACCATGAAATCCATGGCTGGAAATGTATATGACACTGAAAAGCTCATTGTTCCAATAATGGATGCAAAGGCTGGAAGAGTGTACACAGGCATTTACAAATGGGAAGGTGAAGAACTGAAAAGCGTAAAAGAGCAGTTCCCATGCAACATAGAAGAACTTGTGGATATTTTAAACCAATACCAGGAACCGGTAATAATAACAGGTGACGGTTCTGTCAGCTACAGAAATATCATTGAAGAAAAATTAAACAGGAAAGCTTATTTCACCCCAGGCAAGTTCAACAGCCTGAATGCTGCAACTCTTTGCTTCATAGGGTACGGCATGGCAAAAAAAGGGGAGACAATAACGGCATCAAGCTTTAAGCCGCAGTACCTGAGATTGTCACAGGCAGAAAGAAATAAGAAATAAGGGGTGCATCATGAATCAAGTCAACATAAGGGGTATGAAGAAAGAAGATATTGATCAGATTATTGAAATTGAAAAAAAGTGTTTTTCTTTGCCCTGGTCAAGGGATGCATTTGTAAATGAACTGAAAAATGATCTTGCCTATTACCAGTGCGCTGAACTTGGAGGAAAAATAGTGGGATACATGGGCATGTGGAAGGTCATTGATGAATGCCACATAACAAATGTTGCGGTACTTCCTGAATACAGGAAACAAAACATTGCTTCAATGCTCATAGAAAAAATGGTTGACATATGTGTGTGCAGCGAAATAACAGCCATGACGCTTGAAGTGAGGGAGTCAAACATGCCTGCAATCAATTTGTACAAGAAGTTCGGGTTTGTTTCAGCAGGCAAAAGGCCAAGATATTACCAGATGCCTCTTGAAGATGCAATAATTATGTGGAAGAAAATCAAGTAGCCCGACAAAGGAGAAAGCATGAGAAACACAAGAAAACAAAAGAAGAGAAGATTGTTCATTACCATGGCATCATTAGTCATAATACTGATAGCCGTTGTAATTTATGTAGAAGGAAGATTAAAAGATGAAACAGAACTACCTCCTGTAGCTGAGGAACCTGTCAATGAACAACCAACTGAGGAAGTGCCGGACGTAGAAAAGCCGTCTGATGAAGTTCCTGATGATGACAACAAGGATAATGAAAATGAAAATCCTGCAGAAGAGCCTCAGCAGGAGCCATCTGCCCCTGCAGAAGACATAACATTGGTTGAAGACCCTGCAGCAATGGATGCCCTTGTGAACAAGAAAAACAATTTACCCGGCACATATGTTCCCCAGGACTTAGTCAAGCTTGATGGAATTCCAACAGTACTTGAAAATCCTGAAATAAACCAGCTGAGAGAACCGGCGTACCTTGCGCTTAAGGAACTGTTCCAGGCTGCAGCGGATGAGAAAAACTATGAGCTGCATGCCCGTTCAGGCTACAGGTCATACGGCACCCAGACAGATCTTTACAATTCATATGTTAAAAATCACGGCCAGGCTGCTGCAGACAAATACAGTGCAAAGCCGGGACAAAGCGAACATCAGACAGGTCTTTCAATGGATATAACATGTGCAGCAATGAACTTCCAGTTAGATGATACATTTGGAAATACTGATGAAGGAAAATGGGTTTCTGAAAATGCCCACAGATTTGGTTTCATTGTGAGATATCCAAAAGACAAGGAAGATATTACAGGATATTTCTATGAGCCATGGCACATAAGATACCTGGGAGTTGAACTGGCAACAAAGGTATATGAGTCAGGATTAACACTGGAAGAATACATTCAAAATAATTAAGAATTAAGAGTGAAGAATTAAGAATTAAATTTTGATTATGCAATTCGTAGGGGCGGGTCTTGTGCCCGCCCGCAGGAAGCCAGCCCACCCGCTGGTTGAATATACTTTGTCACCAAACAAAAATAGGCCTCACGGCCTATTTTTTAGTTGTTGATCAGTTCGTAAACATCATTTGCATATTGAACAGGATCTTCTATCTGAAGTCCTTCAATGAGAAGTGCCTGATTGTATAATACGCTTGAAAGTTTCTTAAGTTTGTCCTTGTCATTTTCAAAGGAATTTTTGATTTTTTCAAACATTTCATGGTTGGTGTTGATTTCAAGTATTTTTTCTGCATGAATATTTCCCGGATTGTCAGGCATTGACTGAAGAACTTTTTCCATTTCTATTGAAAGCTCACCTTCAGAAGCCAGACATACAGGATGAGTCTTAAGTCTCTTTGAAGGTCTTACTTCCTTAACTTTTCCTTCAAGTGCTTCTTTCATAAACTCAAAAATATCTTTGTTTTCTTCTTTGTTTTCATCGCTTTCATTTTCGTCAGTTTTTAAATCCATGTCTGCACTTGAAACATTCTTGAATTCTTTTTCCTTGTAGTTCATGAGAACCTTGATTGCAAATTCATCAATTTCATCTGTGAAGTAAAGAATTTCATATCCGTTGTCTGCAACAATTTCAGTTTGAGGAAGTTTTGCAATTTTTGCTGTGCTTTCTCCTGTTGCATAGTAAATGTATTTTTGATCTTCCTTCATTCTGGAAACATATTCGTCAAGTGTCACAAGTTTCTTTTCTGTTGAAGAATAAAACATCAAAAGGTCCTGAAGCGTTTCCTTGTTAGCGCCCCATTCACTGTACATTCCGTATTTCAATGTTCTTCCGAAGCTTTCAAAGAATGTTACATACTTTTCCCTGTCATCCTTAAGCATTGACAAAAGTTCGCTTTTGATTTTTTCCTTTATTTTTTTAGCAATGAACTGAAGCTGTCTGTCATGCTGCAGGGTTTCCCTTGAAATGTTCAGGGACAAATCGGCAGAATCCACAAGGCCTTGCACAAATCCGAAATAATCAGGGAGCAGATCGCCGCATTTATTCATTATAAGCACTCCGTTTGAATAAAGCTCAAGTCCTTTTTCAAATTCTTTTGTGTAAAAATCAAATGGAACCTTAGCTGGTATATAAAGGATTGAATTATAGCTTGTAAGGCCTTCCACGCTCACATGAGTGTAACGAAGAGGCTTTTCATAGCCAAAGTGTTTTTCCATGTAGAAGTTTTCATAATCTTCCTGTGTGAGTTCACTTTTGTTTTTTCTCCATATAGGAACCATGCTGTTTAGTGTTTCATCTTCCATGTACTCTTCGTATTCGTTTTCGGTTCCTTCTTTGTGCTTTCTTTT
>NZ_JAJUJR010000201.1 GCF_029265225.1 Sedimentibacter sp. | reverse complement strand
GAAAGAAAATCTCTTGAAAAAAGTGAAAAGCTAGTTGATGAAGCAAATTACGAGGCAAGAAAAATTGTTGAAAATGCCAAGAGAGAAGCTGCAGAAATAATCAAGGAATTGAAGAAATTAAACCTTGAAATGGATAAGGACAAAAGCCGACGGGTAAACGAGCTGAGGCAGACACTGAATGACAAATCCAAGGAACTGGATGAAAACCAGTACACGGAGCAGATTTTCCAGGAAGACACCTACGATACGGATGCCCCCATATCAAATGGAGATGCAGTAACAGTGAGAAGTCTCAATCAAAAGGGATTTGTCATATCTGATGCTGACAATCAGCAAAATGTCATGGTGCAGATTGGCCTTATCAAGATGAAGGTTAAGAAATCAGACTTGATTAAAATTAAATCTGATGAGGAAGTAAAGCAAAAGAACAACACTTCAAGAATGGTTAAGCTGAAAACATCATCCATAAGTCCTGTAATTGACCTGAGAGGTCTTAACCTTGACGAGGCGCTATTGGAGCTTGACAAGTACCTGGATGATGCTTTCATGTCAAATCTCAACGAAGTACAGGTTATTCACGGCAAGGGAATGGGCATCTTAAGAGAAGGCGTAACACAATTTTTGAAAAAGCACAAGCATGTTAAAGAATCAAGGCTTGGTTCCTTCAATGAAGGCGGAGACGGCGTAACAGTAGTCACGTTCAGATAGCCATAAAAAAGTAATACAAAACGGCCTTCAGGCCGTTTTTAATTTAAGATATGGCTGCAGCTTTCGAGCTAATCATTACTGTTATCTAATAAAACATTCTGCTTCATGTCAACGGCAGTGCTGCAAATTATGGAAAAAATTAAATTAATTGCATTTTTATATCTTAAACATTATAATTAAATACAAAAAAGCATACACTATAAAACTTGGAGGTCATATGGAAAGAGAAATAGTTAGATTAGACATGAATAAAGATTTTGAAGCCTTTGAAGAACTTTCGGTGATTTCCTTCGGAGAAGGAACAAACAGCAAAAAAGAAATGTATCAATGGCTTTTTGATAATAACCCATACAATAAATCAGGCAACATGATGTACCTGCTTAAGGAAGGTGACAAGGTAATTGGATGTGACGGACTTTTGCCCAACGAGCTTTATGTTAACGGCAAGGTACTTCTTACAGCTCACTCCGTTAAGTCCATGACTCATCCCGATTACAAGAAGCAGGGAATATTCAGGACCATGACTCAGAATTCCTGTGAAAGAGGCCGTCAGGACGGTGTTGATGTAGTAATCGGACTTGCAAACGACCAGTCATATCCTGCATATCAAAGGTTCGGCTGGCCCACATTGTTTGAAAAGGAAGTATATGTGAGACCCATACTAATAAACAACATCCTTAAAAGAAGAATAAAGGTTGGATTCCTTGCTTCAATGGGAAATTCAGTTTATTCAGCATATATGAAAAACAAGCTCAAGGGACAGATGGACAAGGAAATCCAATTTGAAATTCTTGACAGGGTCCCTGAAGAAATTCAAAAATGCTGGGACAAATATAAAGAGAAGTACAAAGTTATGCTTGTGCGCGACTTCAAATACTGCAACTACAGGTACAACATAAGACCTGACGTAAATTATGTTACAATACTTGCAAGACTAAACAATGAAATAATAGGTTTTTCAATACTACATAATTCTGTTGCAAACGGTTCAAAAATGACGTCTGCAGTTGAGTTCTTCACAGATCCTACAAATGAAAGATACATAAAGGCTCTGGCAAACGGAGTTGCAAAGTACTGCTACGACAATGGCCTTGAATATGCTGTAATAGGAACAGGACTTTACGGAAAATATAAGGAAGTTCTTTTGAACAACGGTTTCATGATTACAAGAAAGCCGCCAAAAAACAACATGATGATTGCCAACATACTTTCAGACAGGGTTACTCTTGAGGAACTCATGGGACATGAAAAGTGGCATATAACACAAGGAGACGGAGAAACAGAACTGGATTTGTAGAGATTAATAGTAACAAATAATATCAGATGAATAAACTGTATATGATGCAGCAAGATTCTATTGTTGCATTGACATTGAAAAACAGCTGTGATATTATTACTAACAAACTAATAAAAGGGAATACTCGGAGGAAAGAGATGGATTTTAAAGAAAAAGTAGCAGAGATATTCACTGCCGTAGAATCAGATTTGTCTATGGATGATGCTCTTCAGTTGATAGAGATACCACCCAGCCAGGATATGGGAGATTATGCGGTTCCATGCTTTAAATTTGCAAAGAAGTACAGAAAGTCTCCTGCTGTTGTAGCAACAGAAATAGCAGAAAAGATTGGAAACGTTGATTTGTTTGAAAAAATCGAATGCAACGGACCATATGTAAACTTTTTTGTTGACAAAACACATTTTGCAGAAAGAATATTAAAACAAGCATACATAGAAAAAGAAAATTTCGGAAGCACAGATGTAGGACAGGGCAAGACTGTCATTGTTGAATTTTCATCTCCCAACATTGCAAAGCCTTTCCATATAGGACACATCCGTTCTACCCTCATAGGAAATTCCATAAATAAAATATACAAGTACATGGGTTACAACACAGTTGCAATCAACCACTTAGGAGACTACGGCACTCAGTTCGGAATGCTGATTTCAGCTTACAAGAAATGGGGAACTCCTGAAATAGTTGAAGCAATAGAAAAAGATCCAATTCCTGAGCTGTTGAAGCTGTACGTGAGATACAACCAGGAAATAGAAATTCACCCTGAATACAGGGATGAAGCAAGGTACTGGTTCAAGGAACTTGAAAACGGCAATGAAGAAGCTCACAAGCTGTGGGCATGGTTCAGAGAAGTGAGCCTCAAGGAATTTAACCGAGTATATGACATGTTCGGAATAAAATTTGATTCATATGCAGGAGAAAGTTTCTATTCAGACAAGATGCCGGCAATTTTAGATGAGCTTGAAGACAAGTGCCTCCTTAAAGATTCTGAAGGAGCAAAAATAGTTGAACTTTCTGAATATGGACTGACAGATGCCGTAATCCAAAAAAGTGACGGTTCAACTCTATATGTAACAAGGGACATTGCAGCAGCAACATACAGAAAAAGAACTTATGATTTCTATAAAAACATATATGTTGTTGGAGCACCTCAGAAGCTTCACTTTGACCAGTGGAGAAAAATCATAGATTTGATGGGATATGACTGGGCATACGACTGCGTTCATATAATGTTCGGAACAGTGAGCCTTGAAGACGGAGCGCTGGCAACTCGTAAGGGAAGAGTTGTTTTCCTTGAAGATGTTTTGAAAAAAGCAATCGAAAAGACAACTGAAATCATTAACGAAAGAAATCCAAACCTTGAAAACAAGGAAGAAGTTGCAAAACAAGTGGGCATAGGAGCTGTAATATTCCAGGAGCTGTTCAACAACCGCATTAAGGACTACATGTTCTCATGGGATAAGACTTTAAGCTTTGAAGGCGAAACAGGACCATATGTTCAATATACATATGCAAGAACATGCAGTCTTCTTAGAAAAGCAGATATGGAAATTGATGACAATGTTGATTATTCCGTGCTTACAGACAAGGAATCATTCAATGTCATTAAAAAGCTTGAAGGATTCAAGGCAGCAGTGCTTGGTTCACATGACAAATACGAGCCTTTCTTCATAACAAGATACATCGTGAGCCTTGCTCAGGAATTTAACCGTTTCTATCACGAATGTTCCATACTGGTTGAAGATGAAGAAGTTAAAAAAGCAAGACTCCTTCTTACAAAGACAGTTAACACAGTCCTTAAAAAAGGAATGGAACTGCTGGGAATGGAAACACCAGAAAAAATGTAGCTATAGCTTTAAATATGAGAGGGCCTGTGCTCTCTCTTTATATTTGAAATTAAACAAAGCATTTCCTCAAAATCTAACATTGTCGCGCAGATATGCTAAAAACAATCAAATTTCAACAATACATATCATTATTCACCGTTGACTGCAAAATCAGTTGTAAAATATAATTAGACAACAAACATAAAAGGGTGATGAAATGAAACGCGAAAAGTACATGACAATGCTGTTTGCAACGTGTGTTCTGTCTTATTTTATGATGGTCAACATGAGCATGACTGCAAGCGCTGAAGATTTGTCCAAGTATTACGGCAAGAGCACAAGTACAGAAAAACTTGAAACTTTTATATTTGATTTGAGAGATTCATACATTAATGAAAAAAATTTGATACAATATACAAATGAACTGACAGGACTTGATCTTAGTGACTGCGAATACATGGTCAAGGAATGCAAAAATGAAAGACTTGATACATTTCTGCTGCTGGGTGTTTTAAAAAGAGAAAGCAATTTCAATCCTTCTGCATTGGGAACATCAGGAGAGCGGGGACTTGGACAGCTCATGGAAAACACCGCAAAACCTGTTGCGGAGAATCTTGGCTATGAATATAATGCTGAAAGGCTATTTGACACCAGATTCAATTTGAAGCTTACAATAACACAGCTTGTGTACCTGAACAAGTTGTACAACGGTGACCTTCACATGGCCCTCACTGCATACAACAGGGGACAGCAGGGCCTGAATGATTACATGGAAAGAAGAAGCCATGCAAAAAATCCCGGTGAAAGCGAATATTCAGCAAAAGTTTTGCAATTTGCAGGAGAGTATAAAGAAGAGTTTGATAAATTTAATAATTAATTGTATAATAGAGTCGCGCAAATACG
>NZ_JAJUJR010000375.1 GCF_029265225.1 Sedimentibacter sp. | reverse complement strand
CCATAATAACTTCACTTTATTATACTTAATGAAGCTCTTTATTTCAAGTTAATTATTCCAATATATTTATTATATCCCATAATTGAATAAATAGTTATTGCAAAGAAATTTTTGAAATTAAACTTTGTTATCTTCGGGAGAACACAAGGTTCTCCCCTACAATCCGAGATTCCAAATTCACCACATAATGTAAAATTTTCATTCCGTAGGGGCTGGTCTTGTGCCAGCCCGGGGTTATTGATTCAACAATTTTGTTATCTTCGGGAGAACACGAGGTTCTCCCCTACATTCCGAGATTCCAAGTTCACCACATAATGTAAAATTTTCATTCCGTAGGGGCGGACCTAGTGTCCGCCCGTTGCTATTGATTCATTAATTTTATTATCTTCGGGAGATTTCAAGACTCTCCCCTCACTATTGAAACAATTCTATCCAAAAAAATAAGGAACCGCAATTAGTTCCTTATTATTAATCCATATCTCTTAATTATAGTCGTAGAAACCCTTGCCTGTTTTTCTTCCAAGCAGATTAGCTCTTACCATCTTGCGCAGAAGTGTGTGAGGTCTATACTTAGGATCTCCGAATTCATTGTACAATACTTCCATTATTGCAAGGCAAACATCAAGACCGATTAAATCTCCAAGTTCTAATGGTCCCATAGGATGGTTTGCACCCAGTTTCATGGCTGTATCTATTTCTTCTTTTGTTGCAACTCCGTCTGCAAGTATGCCTATTCCTTCGTTGATCATTGGAACAAGAATTCTGTTTACAACAAATCCAGGAGCTTCTTCAACGCTTACAGGAGTCTTGCCTATAGCCTGTGATAAAGAATAAATAGCTTCATGAACTTCTTCATCAGTAAGTTTTCCTTTGATTATTTCAACAAGTTTCATCATTGGAACAGGATTAAAGAAGTGCATTCCTATAATTTTTCCTGGTCTTTTGGATTTTGATGCAATTTCAGTTATTGACAATGAAGATGTGTTAGTTGAAAGTATTGCGTCTTCTTTTGCAACTGCTTCTATATCAGCAAATATTGCATGTTTTGTTTCCATGTCTTCAGCAATTGCTTCGATAAACAAGTCAGCATCGTTGCATTCTTCATATGTAACAGCTTTTGTAATGTTGCCGAGAATTTCATCCATCTTTGATTGTTCCATTTTTCCCTTTGAAACAAGTTTAGACAGACCTTTTCCTATTGTATCTTCCAATGTATCAAAAGTTTTTCCAGCTCTTCCTTTTACTACAACAGGATATCCTGCCTGTGCAAATGTCTGCACAATTCCTTTTGCCATTGTTCCAGTTCCGACAACACAGATTTTCTTAATTTCCATCTTTTCCTCCTATTTTTGGACCATGTCCTTTTTTTGCCTAAAAACATTATAACACTCTGCATTTTTATAATCAAGATACTATTTTGATAATATTTTAACATTTTATTTTTGATTATAAATCTTGCAAAAGTCAATAATATTATTGGTTACTTATTCAAGGTAAAAAATTAAACAAAGTCGTATGGAGAGTGCACATGATAAAAAAAACTGTAATGGCTGTGATGAAACTGCTGAACAAAACAATAGAGGACAATATATTTGCCCTCAGTGCACAGTTTTCTTATTTCATAATTCTTGGAATTTTTCCGTTTTTAATTTTTGCAATATCACTTCTTTGCAGCTACAGCGAATATATTTACTATTTGCTTAACACACTTAATTCTTTCATGCCGGAAGATGTTTATAAAATAGTGTACAACATGGTAAATTATGCAGTAAACAGCTGCAGCAAATCATACCTGTCACTAAGCATGCTTGTTTTATTGTGGTCTGCAACATCCGGAAGCGCCACAATCATCAGCGGAATAAACAGGGCATATGGTTTTAACGCCAAAAGACATTTTCTTTTCCTGAGACTTGAAGGAATTGTGTTTGCAGCGGCAATAATGGTATCAATGCAGGTAATTTTTGCTCTGGTTGTAGCCGGAAGGCCCATACTCTTGTACCTTGAGAAAATAACAATTTACAAGGATCTGAATTATTTTCTCATACATGTTCTGCGCTACGCAATTCCATTTGTTCTGCTGTTTTTATTGTTTTCAGCAGCCTATAAATTCCTGCCCTACGAAAAGGTTGACTTTTCATTTGTGTTTCCCGGCGCATTGTTTTCATCAATCGGAATATTAACCGGCTCTTATTTTTATTCTCACTATGTGAGCACGAGATTCATGTACTACAACTCCATTTACGGAAATCTTTCAGGAGTGTTTATTTTCATAATATGGATTTACATATTGTCCATAATTTTCCTCATGGGAGCTGAAGTTAATTACTTTGTTTCAAAAAACAAAGTTTGCAAATAGTTATTTTTCAGCCCTGAATATAAAGTATCCTGACTTTTTTTCTGCTGTTTCACAGTTGCCGAAAAGACTTTCAAGCTTTTCCTTTGTGCTTGGAGCTCCCTGT
>NZ_JAJUJR010000203.1 GCF_029265225.1 Sedimentibacter sp. | reverse complement strand
TCTAGCTTTGGAAGTTTTTCTCTTAGGTACTGCCATTGTAACACCTCCTTAATCCTTCAACAGGTCTTTTAATTTATTAAATCGCGGATCTGTTAAATTGTTTTCGCATTTGCATTCTTCTAAATTTAAATTAACTCCGCAAGTCGGGCATATACCTTTGCAGTCTTGTATGCACAATGACTTCATAGGCATGGACAAATAAATCATCTGTTTAATAATTTCGTCCAAATTAACACATCCGTCTGTAATTACTAACTGAATTTCATCAGATTCTTCATCTTCGTCTAATTTTGACACAATAACTGCTTCAAACTTTGTCACAACTGTGTTGTCAAAGTCTTCCAGACACCTTGAGCAGACATCCGCAAAGGTGTATTTTATTGTGCCCGTTAACAAAACACTGTCTTCAACCTTGAAAATATCTCCGCTGAACTCAATGTTCTTATCAAGATGTGTTTTTGATAAAAAATCTTCGTCATCAATGACAAAATTTTCATTAACATTAAAAGATAATGCATCAGATGATAAAAACTTATTTATTCGAATTAACATAATACCACCCTTTTCATTCGCAGAGTTAATTATAAGAGAAATTAAATCTTTTGTCAAGCAATTTATTTTACACTTTTATTTGTGTGCAAGTGCTTTAGTGTCTCTTGCTATCATCAATTCCTCGTTTGTAGGAATAACGAATACTTTTACCTTTGAATTATCTTTGGAAATTTCTGCTTCTTTTCCTCTTGTGTTGTTCTTTGCATCATCGATTTCAACTCCAAGGAATTCAAGTCCTGAACAAACTTCTTTTCTTGCAGGAGCAGAGTTTTCACCAAGACCGGCTGTGAATACCAATACATCAACGCCGCCCATAGCTGCAGCATATGAACCTATATATTTCTTAACTGTGTAAGCAAATTTGTCCAAAGCAAGCTGTGCTCTTGTATTTCCTTCATCTGCTGCACCCTCGATGTCTCTGAAGTCGCTGCTTACGCCAGAAATTCCAAGAACTCCTGATTTTTTGTTCATGAGGTTATCAACTTGTTCAGCAGTCATGTTTTTCTTGTTCATGAGGAATGTAACTATTGCAGGGTCGATGTCTCCGCATCTTGTTCCCATTACAAGTCCTTCAAGAGGAGTCATTCCCATACTTGTGTCAAATGATTTTCCATCTTTAATAGCTGTAAGACTTGCGCCATTTCCTAAGTGGCAAGTGATTATTTTCATTCCTTCAAGTTCTTTGCCTGTTAAAGCTTCAACTCTTTCAGAAACATATTTGTGAGATGTTCCGTGGAAGCCGTATCTTCTGATTCCAAGTTCTTCATACAATTCGTATGGCAGCGGATATATGTAAGATACAGGAGGCATTGTCTGGTGGAAAGCTGTGTCGAATACGCCTACCATAGGTACTGATGGCAACAATTCCTGGCAAGCTTCAATACCGATTATGTTTGGTGGGTTGTGAAGAGGTGCAAGTTCTATGCATTCCTTCATAGCCTTTATAACTTCATCAGTGATAAGTACTGAATCAGCAAATTTTTCTCCGCCGTGTACAACTCTGTGTCCAACAGCATCAACTTCATTCAATGACTTAACAGCTCCGTAGTTAGCATCAACAAGAGCAGTCAACACATGATTGATTGCATCCTTGTGGTCTTTCATAGGTTCCTGGATAACAACCTTATCCATGCCAGTTTTTTCATGTTTCAAAACACTGCCTTCGATACCTATTCTTTCAACAAGACCTTTAGCCAATACACTTTCATCATTCATATTTATTAACTGGTATTTTAATGATGAACTTCCGCAGTTAATTACTAATACATTCATTTTATTCCTCCATGAGTTATTTATATATAAAATCATAAGATTTTAAAAACTTTTATCATTTGCTGCTGATTCTTCCGGACAGCATTTAATTATTTTTTCAAATTTGTAATTATTTAATACCATTATGTCACAGTTAGATATTTCATACTTCCATAAATCATTGTCATCAACAATCTTAAGATAAAGCATGATGGATTGTATTACGCCGAAATGGGTTACCACAACGGAATTGTCAGGCACTCTGTCAACAAATCCCGATACTCTTTTTATTATGTCCTCATATGATTCCCCATGTGGGAATTTATATTTATGCCTTAAAGAAATCCATTTTTCTGTTTCTTCCAGGTGGCTCTCTCTCATTTCTTCCCATGTCATATTTTCAAATATTCCAAAGTTAACTTCAATGAGGTTTTGTTCAACAGTAATTTTATTAATGTCAAAATTGTTTTCTCTTGAAATTATTTTTGCAGTATCAAATGCTCTCTTAAGAGGACTTGAGAATATATTTGAAATAGTTGCATCTTTTAAATTCATTGCAGCTATAAGTGCCTGCTCCCTGCCATTTTCAGACAGTTCCACATCTGTTATGCCGCTGTAGCGTTTTGTCACATTGGACAGGGATTCCCCGTGCCGAACTAAGTATATCATAATTATCCCTTTAAAAAAAGTACCAATATCATAAAAATTATTTGGCTTGTTTCAGTAATAAAACCGCATGTATCCCCTGTCATTCCGCCTATTTTGTCTTCAATCCATCCAGATATGAAAAGCGATGCAGCCACTGTTGCAAAACAAGATACTGCAAATATCATCCTGTATGGTGAAATCACCACAAAAATAGCCAGCAGGATTAAATTGACGGTTACTGTCTTCATATCCATGGACTCAATGAATATTGTGCCCATGCCCTTTGATTTTTTTGCATACTTCTTTCCAAGGCATGAAGCCGTAAGGCATGCTCTTCCCACTACAGGCATCAAAAAACATGTGTACATGTCAGCAAAGGAAAACAAAACAAATTGTGAAAGAAGAATCACAATAAGGCATATAACACCAAATGCTCCAATGTGAGAATCACTCATTATTTCAAAAACCCGTTCGCCTGTTCTTCCTGAAAAAAGTCCGTCAGAAGTATCAGCGGCTCCGTCAAGATGAATGCCTCCGGTTATTGCAATATATCCTATTGTAAGAACCAGACCTCTTAAAAAAGCTATGTATGTCCTGCCAAATAAAAAGTAAACCACAACGAGCAATATTCCGATAACTGCTCCCATAAGAGTGTACAATGACAATGCTCTTTTAAAATTATCTTCATTGTATGCAATTTTTCTTCCCACAGGAATGCGGGTGAAAAATGAAATCAAAGTTAGAAATCCTGAGGCCATTTAACCATTTCTCCCTTATGTTTAAGTTTGATGGGAATGCCAGAAAATATAAAATACATGAAATCCGACCTGAGACTTATTTTGCTGTTGATTCTTCCGCTGATGTCCCTGAAATAATTTCCCATATAATAGGAAGGAACCACTCCCATGCCTGTTTCGTTTGAAACAATTATGAGCTTTTTGTTGTTACAGTTGCATACATCAATCAGTGACATAACTTCAAGAGTAATTTTTTCCTCAAGTTCATTGACTTTTTCAATGCTGCAGGTGTCAAAGTCAAGCTTGCTGTCAAACATGAAGTTTCCAACAAGTGTTGTGATACAGTCAATCATTATGGCATCAGAATTCATAAACTCCGGGAAATTCACAAGATTTTTAAAATCACTGTACAATTCAAGAGTGCTCCATGATTTTGGACGCTGCTCCTTGTGCTTTTTTACTCTGTCTGCCATAGCCTGGTCAGTTACAACTGCCGTTGCCAGGTACAGTACATTTTCAGCATATTCTTTTGCTTTCATTTCTGCAAATGTGCTTTTTCCGCTTCTTGCTCCGCCTATTACAAATGTCACGCTCATAATTTCACCATTTTATAATTTTTACCGTTAACTACAGTATTATAACATTTAAAATGCAAAAATCAAACAAATTTCTGCAAAAAAATGTATGAATTAATTCGTGTTTTGTTTGACTTTATCAAAAAATAAAATTAATATATAAATAAAAATAATTAAAGGTGATTTATGAAAATAACTGGCATTGTGGCAGAATACAATCCATTTCACATGGGGCATGAATATCAGCTGAAAAAAGCACGGGAATTATCAGGCTGTGACGCAGTCGCTGTTGTCATGAGCGGAAATTTCGTGCAGCGCGGTGAACCTGCAATAATAGATAAATTCAGGCGTGCAGAAGCAGCAGTGCATGCAGGAGCTGACATTGTAATTGAACTTCCCATGCCTTTTTCATGCCAGAATGCTGAAATGTTTGCTTTCTCAGCAGTCAATGAGCTTAAAAAACTTCCTGTAACAGCCTTAAGCTTCGGATGCGAAAATGAAGATCCCAAAATACTTTTAAAAATTGCCAAGGCACAGCTTTCAGATACATACAGCAAAATTCTCAAGGAAGAAATAAAAAAGGGAATTTCATTTCCAAGCGCCATGACAAATGCTATGACTTTAATTTTAGGAGAAGAAGCACGTAGTACGGTTCTTTCCCCTAACAACGTACTTGCCGTTGAATACATGAAAAGTGTCATGAGGCAAAATTTAAAGTGGGACTTTTATCCTGTACAGCGCATGGGAAAGCATCACAATGATGAAAATGTATCAGGAATCTTTGACAGCGCCACAGCTATAAGAAAGGCAATTTTAAGCAGTTTTTCCCGCAGCATAAGCACCACTGAAAAAAGCATGGACATGATTGAAGAATTTTACGAAAAATTCAATGGATTCAATAATCTCAACAATTACAT
>NZ_JAJUJR010000259.1 GCF_029265225.1 Sedimentibacter sp. | reverse complement strand
GAATGTCTTTTGGATAAGCTAAGGGACAAGGAAGGATTTCTTCAGTCAGGCATTAAAATAGATGATGAACTGCTTAAATCGGCTCAAAATCTCAGAGTAGTCAGCAATATTTCAGTTGGATACAACAACTTTGACACAGATGCAATGAAAAAAAGAAATGTTACAGGCACCCATACTCCTGGAGTATTAAACGATACCGTGGCTGATTTGATTTTTGCCTTAATCCTGTCTGCAGCAAGAAAGGTTCCGCAGCTTGACAGCTACGTGAAGGGCGGAAGCTGGGATGCCATGGATAACCCATGCGTCTTTGGCAAGGATGTACACCATGCAGCCTTAGGTATAATTGGAATGGGAAGAATAGGACTGGATGTTGCAAAAAGAGCAAAGTATGGCTTTGATATGGAAGTGTTGTATTATAACAGAACTAGAAATCATGAAGCAGAAGATAATCTTGGGGTTAAATACGCTGAATTTGATCATGTGCTGGCAAACAGTGACTTTATACTCATTATGACTCCTTTAAACGATGAAACTTATCATTTGATTGATGAACCACAGTTCAATATCATGAAAAAAGATGCGATTTTTATAAATGCTTCAAGGGGTGCAACCGTAAATGAAAAAGCACTTATAAAAGCACTGACAGAAGGCAAAATTTGGGGGGCAGGACTTGATGTTTACGAGCAGGAACCTGTGGACAAAAACAATCCTCTTCTTAAGCTTTCAAACGTAGTCTTGCTTCCTCACATAGGATCAGCAACAGAAAAAACAAGAAGTGATATGGCCATGCTTGCAGCACAAAACCTGGTTAAGGCTCTTTTGGGAGAAGTACCGCCAAACATTGTTCCGGAATTGAAATAATACAGTTAATGAAATGCTCTAAAGGAGGAGATTAACATAGGCTATAAAAACAACGTAATTTTGATTGCCTTGCTTACAGTTTTGTCTGCAGCAATTTATTTCGTTCAGTATCTGATATTTCATCAAACCGAAAACACCATATTTTATCTGCTGCAGGATCTTGCTTTTGTGCCCATACAGGTTGTAATGGTCACATTGATTATTAACAGGTTTTTAAATGTCATGGAAACACGCAAGAAAATCAAGAAAATTAATGTAATAATAAGCACATTTTTTGTGGAGGCAGGCATATCTGTCATTTCAACAATTTCTAAGTTCAACCGCAACAATGATGAATTTTGCAGTTATATAAAAATAAACCAGATGAACAGGAAAAATGACTACAAACTTAAAAGATCAGTCAAGGAATTCAAATTTGATATTTATGCTGAACCTACAAAGCTTGGTGAACTCTATTCCATACTTAGAAAGTACAAGGATTACACCTTGAACATGCTTGCAAATCCAAACCTCCTGGAGCACGATTCATTTACAGACATGCTTTGGGCTGTGTTTCATGTGGCAGATGAGCTGCAGACAAGAGGCGACTTTGACAGTCTTGAAAAAAATGATATTGACCATTTGTCCAATGACATTTTGCGCGCATATTCAGCCATTATTGTTGAATGGATTAATTACATGAGCTACCTTCATGATGAATATCCGTTCCTTTACGCGCTGGCAATAAAGAAAAACCCCTTTGTTGCTTCTCATAATGAATAACTTAAAAATAAAAGGCATTCTTGTTTAAGAATGCCTTTATGCATTATTATCATCTTTATCCTTTGAATACATTATAATTTACGTTTGACATTTGTCAATAGCAAGCATAATTACTGATTAGTTAAAAATGATGGATAATAGATAAAAACATGAACAAAATATTTACAAATAACAAATCAGAAGGTAACGAAAATGAGCGCAATTGAAAGATCATATTCTTATATTTACAAAAAATTGACCAGGGCAGTGAATCCATTCAAGAAAAAAATAATAAAGACAGAGTGTATAGTTCACAAGTTCATCAACAACCAGTCGCTTTTCATTTTAAAAAACGACGGGTATACGGAAGTTTTCAACATCATGTCCGGCTACATTGATAGCATCAATGAAGGTGCAGTATGGGCGGACCAGGATTTTAAAAGCAGCAATCATTTTTATAATCCAAAGACAAAAAAAGGCATGTACGGCAGCAGCAACGCCAAAAGGGAGTGTATTGCATACTACAAGAGAGCTCTTATGGAATACTTTGCTGGAGACATGGTAACATCAATGTTTTATCTTGGAGCTGCATGTCATCTCATACAGGATCTTACAATTCCGCAGCATGCCAATGTGGAGCTTTTGAACAGCCACAGAAGGTATGAAAACTGGGTAATAAAAATGTACAATGTTCACAAGAAGTTCAAAGTGTATGATTCGGGCATATATCTTGATTCCATAACGGACTATGTTGAACTGAACAGCAAGAATGCCGTTGAAACCTACAACATGTATACGGACATTAAAAACGAACATCTGAGGTTTTTCAAAATAACATCAAACATACTGGTCATGGCTCAAAAAACCACGGCAGGTCTCATGAGCAATTTTTTTTACGACATAAAAAGGATAAAGGCTTTGAAGGAAGTAAGGAAAAAATAATTCCTTACTTTTTTACTTTTTTAAGGTCGAGGAAAGTTTCTATTCTGAAGGAATCCATGAGACATTGAACAACATTGTGATTGTCAAGGCCAAGCCCCGTGAGTTCCTCGATTTTTTTTATTCTGTAATTAAGCGTATTTCTGTGAATGAATAACTGTTCTGAAGTAAGTTTTGCATTTTTGCCGCACTCCAGATATTTTTTTAGCGTTTCGTAAAGTACGGCATCGTACTTGTAAAGTATTTTTAATGCAGGGTGGCAGTAATTTTCAAGCATTGTTCCTCCTGAACAATTAAGAAGCATGTCATAATAGGAAAAATCAGTGTAGTCGTGAACATGGACACCGGTGTCGAAATACTGAGACTGCTTGATGCATGCCACAGCCTGATAAAAATGTCTGCTGAACTGGTTAATGTCATCAAACTTCCACGATATACCAACGTTTATATTTTCTTCTGATGCCAGATTTTTTAATTTTTGTTTTTGTTCTTCTGAAACATCAGGCACAAGAACTCCAATGTAGCTTTTGTACAGCACAGAAAATCCATCCGGAAACATCCGCTCAAGGTCTATGCGCAGGGTAAATTTCAGGTAACGGTTCTTGTTGTTGAATGAAAACTGTGCAACCAGAACCTGCATAGTCTTTGGAAAGTTTACCTTTGAAATGTTCAGCATTTCGGATTTGTTTATTTCCCTTTCATCAAGCATGTTGTAAAGAATTGAACTGTGTAGAGACTTGTACATTCCCTTTGATGAATCATAATTGAAAGACTCAAACAAAATGTCTCCCACAAGTGGAAGCACCTTGTAGTGGAGTGGTGTTATTTTTGTGTGATGCTCAATCATTATGAGGGAGCCTGCTATGTGGCCTTCCTGTATGATTCTTGCAACAAGCTTGGGCTGTTTGTCTCCAGGCAGGGTGATTAACTGAGAATCTCTTCCTTGTTTGTCCCATTCCTTCATCTGTTTATTAACCCTTACCTTTTGAATGAATTCATATGACAGAAAACCGCGCTCAACATTCTCAGCCCATAAGGGATCCATTATTTCATAAGAGGTTGAATGCGCCAGAACTTTTTTTGCTCCGTCAGTGAGTATAATGGCGTTTCCAAGCAAGGCAGCAGCCATGTTCATTAAATTAGCAAGACTTTTTTTGCCGAGTACCGCCTGGGTGAGTTCAAACAGCGCTGCTTCAGAGCGAAGTTCTTCAAAGATTATGTCTCTTGCAAAATTGTAAACAGCCCTCACATCATTTTTGCTGATGAGGGAAATGCTGCTTCCTTCCGGCAGCATGATGTCTTTGTCCCAGCCTATGAGCATTATGGGTGTTTGGGGCCTTATTTCAGAACTGGACGTTGTTCCCACATACAGTGTTTTTTCGTCCCAGCATCGTGTGTCTTTGTCTATGAGCTTCACATCCGATATTTTTGCATT